>WOUX01000057.1 GCA_009773075.1 bacterium
AAGATTTGTTGCACCGGCAAGCTTGACAAAGCTCGGGAGAAACCTTTATGCAGAGTCCTTTGATTCAGGTATACCAATTATTGGTAAGGCAGGCACATCAGGTCTTGGCAGAATTCTTTCGAATAACCTTGAGCTCAGCAATGTTGACCTCGCAGAAGAATTTGTGAAGATGATTTCTGCACAAAGGGGATTTCAGGCAAATTCGAGGGTAATAACTACAACTGATGAACTGATGCAGGAACTTGTGAATCTGAAGAGATAATGTAACTACTCAGGTAGGCACAAAGGCACAAAGAACAGGCTAATAGCCTGTAGCCTATAGGCTAATAGGCTAGAAAAATTTGTGCCTTTGGTGCTTTGTGCCTGAATAGTTACGTTGAGTTGCAGTTAAGACAGCCCTTGCTCTTGCTGCCGTCTGTACAAGATCAAATATTCTTTTTCCAGATTTGCATATTCCTCTTCTTTCCCCTCATACTTTTTCTGTATTTTATCCAATAGTTTGGTTTTTTCCTGTAATTCATCCTCAAATTCCTTCACCTTTGTTATTAATGCATCCCGCTCTCTTAATATTTCAATATACCTGTCTTCATCAACAGCTTCGCCCATCCCCTGAGGAACATGCAACTCTTCAGTGGCTTTTACTTCCTGCACTTCCTCTACTTCCAGTCTCTGTTTATGTCCCTCTGCTTTTAACATTTCCGATTCCTTTATAGTATTCTTTGCCTCTGCAAGTTCTTTTAAGGTTTTCAGATTTAGTGCTCTATACATCCTATTCTTTAAAAAAAGGTATACTGCCGATACCAGCAGTATCACTAAAAACTGAATAAGCAGCAGAAAACAAAGGGCATCAATCTTTATCATCATTGCCAGTATCCCATACTGTAAACTGTAGACTGTCAGGCTACGGCATATAGACTAACAGTCTACAGCCTATTTCTTAAACCCATCCTTTTTGTATTTCTTGTATAGATATATAATCGTAACTATAAATAGTAACAACAGGTTTATCATGCCAAATTTAATTAGAACTGATTTCCATGAAACATCTGTCTCAGACAGGGTCTTTTTCTTCAATGGGGGTTTAGAAAGTGTTATCTGTTTTGCCAACTGTGCAGGTTTTGAAACAGCCTTAAACTGAATAATTTTTTCTCTCTTGAATGCTATACTTTTTGCGGCTACCTTAATGGCATATTCTCCTCCTTCGTTAACCACAAACTCACGGGAGGATATCCCATCATCATGCTTATCATCTCCATATTTTCCATCGTCCAGGAGATCCAATTTCACACTTTTTCCACCGGGAGCAACTATTTCAGAAGAGAAGGATACCTGTCTAAGAACATCCTTTTCTGTTAATATTTTGCCATCTCTTTCGAGCCAAACGTCAATCTTTATTTTATCTCCTTTATAAACAAAGCTCTTGTCAAAGGAAGTTTTAAGATTAAGGTTTGTTATCACATATATCTTATTCCCTTCTCTGGAGCTTAGTTTCACCTTCCATTTTCCCACGGCAGGTTCCTTAATGGTAATCATATCAAAGATGTTTGACTTATACCATTCTATGTTCTTTCCATATTTCATGGAGGTATGTTTCACTCTTGATGGATCTATGAGTTCGGTGGACGTTCCGGATGTCTTACTAATGAGCAATATCAACTCCTTTATATCCTTGTCTGTCTCGAAGGTCTCACCTTCTAAAGGAATGGTATTCGGAGATTTAATCTTCTCAAAGATTGATGCAAATATTAGATGGATATCCTTATCATCTTTAGCAAATCTAAAAAAACCCCCTGTTTCCTTTGCCATGTCCTCGAGAAGTTTCACGTCAGATATTTCTGTAAAGGCCACGGTATAGAGCTTTATATTGGACATTGTCAACTCAGGTAGAATTCTAGATAATTCTGCAAAGGCTGCATCGTCTTTTTTCTTTGAACCTAATGCGAGTTTACCATCAGACATCAGAATAATAATCCTGCTTTTCTTCTGACAGGATTTAAGCTCATCGCCCCCTTTTTTTACGGCATCATAGATATTTGTAGAAGATTCCTTTGAAGATATTTTGCTGATGGCATTAAATAGTACTTCGCGATTTTTTTTGGTGCCTTCTGTAAGAGGTGCCAAAACCTTAGCTGAATCCCCAAAACTTATAATTCCTATACGATCACTTTCTCCAAGAAGGGATACAAAGAGCTTTGCCGCTGGTTGTCTATAGTCTTGGGGATCGGTCTTTTTCATGCTTCCTGAACTATCCATTAATATAATAATATCAGCCCCTTCACGATCTGACGAATTATTATCCGAAATCCTCTGAACTTTTTGAGCTTCCTGCTTGTCAGGGGAAACATCATCAGCAGTTAATCGTGCAGACAAGAATAAGAGTAAGGCAAAAACTACTGATAATGTCAGTAATCTTTTCATTCTGACTTATGACTCCTGGATTCCGGATTCTCTGATTTATTAGGGAACATGAGCATTATGCTTATTCTTCTATTCCTCTGGTCCTTCGGGTTTTCTTTTACAAGGGGCACTGTATCTGCGTAACCTGCGACTCTGATAAGGCGCTTAGGTTCAAGCCCATTTTTTTCCAGTTCCTTTTTTGCTGCCAATGCACGTTCTGTGGATAGATCCCAGTTGCCGTAACCTTTAGAACCATATGCCAATGAATCGGTATGACCCTCTACAGCGACAGAATTCGGCAGTAATTTTATGTTGTCTCCGATTACCCGTAATATCCTTACCGCAAGGGACGTAGGCTTTGTTGAACCGAGGTCAAACATTGGCCTCCCTTCTTTGTCCATTAACTGAACACGAACTCCACCCTCAAATGTATCTACTATTATCTGGTCTTTAATGTCACCGAGTTTTTCTTCGATAGCTTTCTTTATTACTTCCCTAAATTCCTCAGGTTTCATATTATAGGTCCCTTGTAATTCACGTGGAACCTTTCTGAGAGCTTTACCAGCCTTATTAAAGACCTCGCTCTCTTTTCCCATGAAGGATTGACCGCTCTCATTGAATACCGTGAATTCCTTAAAATATGAAGCAAGACCCATCCTTTTTTCAGGGGCTATCATGGCTAAAAGCCACATCAGCAGAAAGAATGCCATTAAGGCAGTAACAAAGTCTGCGTATGCAACCTTCCATTGCCCCCCGTGGTCACCTTCTTCAGCCTGTTTCTTTACCTTCTTGATAATTATATTTTTATCCTTCATTTGAAATGATCTCTTCCAGTCAGGCACAAAGCAGAGCAGGATCGTGTCGCTCGAATCCTTGAACCCTTGACTCCTTGAATCCTTTTTTTATCTATCCACCCCGTATCCCCTTTTCCAGTTCATCAAAGGTTGGTCTCTCCTTGCCCGGTATCGCCCTTCTAGCAAATTCTACCGCCATCTGTGGCGGTGAACCTCCAACAAATGCTACCAGCGCTACTTTTATAATCTGAAAATATACACTGTCTTCTTTTGCCTTATATTCAAGATTTGTCGCCATTGGGCCGACTAAGCCATAGCACATTAACACCCCAAGAAATGTTCCCACCAGGGCAGCACCTACGCAATGCCCAAGTACTGAAGGGGGCTGGTCAATTTTACCCATAGTGAGGACAACGCCCAAAACCGCAGCAACAATACCAAGTCCAGGCAGAGCATCCGCTATCTTAGCAATGCTGCGGGATGGAACCATAGCCTCGTGGTGATGGGTTTCTATTTCGAGTTCCATTAAGTCTTCGAGCTCGTGTGGAGGGACATTTGTTGTTATAATTACCTTCACATTATCGCATAGAAAGTTAATGATATCGAGATTTGTCATGACACTTTTGTATTTGTTGAAGATTGCACTCTTATCAGGCGCCTCAACGTCGGATTCTATTGATATGAGTCCCTCCTTTCTTATCTTTGAGAATAATTGATACAGGAGAGAGAGAATTTCCAGGTATTTTTCCTTGCTCTGCTCTTTAAAGCGCCGATAGATGCACCAAATATAATAACCAGTTCAGCAGGCTGAAAAAGTACATGGAGGTTGCCTCCCTCCATCAAGAAACCACCGATGACAGAACCGAAAACCACAACTATGCCTATAATAACAAACATTCTAAATATCCCATCCCATCTTCAATTACTTTCCCACATTTACTCCTCTAGGCTATTTGTTATCCGTTCACAGTTTACGGTTTGCAGTTAACAGTTGGCAAAAATGCTTCAAGCTTTATATAACAGCGGGCTTAAGTCTGCTGTTGTAATTACCGTAAACTGTAAACTGAGAACCGTGAACTGTTACACTATTTCTTAACTAAGGGAATCTCTATAAAGAAGGTAGTGCCTTTTCCTTCAGAACTTTCAACCATTATGTTGCCTTCATGTTCAACAATTATACCGTGGGATATGGAAAGGCCCAATCCTGTTCCGGTGCCAGCAGGCTTTGTGGTGAAGAATGGATCGAATATGCTCGAGATTATATTTTGTGGGATTCCGGGACCATTGTCAGAAATCTTTATTATTATCTTACGATTGTCCCGATCATACCTTGTGGTAAATTTAATTCTTCCATTATCTACATTAGAGTCAACTATCGCCTGTTCGGCATTGAGAAGGATATTGAGGATTACCTGCTGAATCTGCTGTGAGTCAACGAGGACAGTAGAAATTTCATCATAATCCTTCTCGATCTCGATATTATTTACCCCAAGCCAGTACCCCCTGAAATCTACGATCCTATCAATAATATCATTCATTGACTCAAGGCTCTTTGATGGGTTTTTCTGCCTCGAGAATGTAAGCAGGTTTTCGACAATCTTCTTACACCGCTCAGCGCTGTACATTATCTTTTTTAATTTCTTACCAGTCTCTTCATCCACGACACTCATCCCGAGAAGCTCTGTATAGGCGATTATTCCTGTTAGCGGGTTGTTAATCTCATGGGCAACCCCTGAGACCAGAAGACCCAGGGATGCGAGTTTATAGGAATGATATAATTGTTCCTTTAATCTCTTCATTTCGGTGATATTTTTCATTACATGAATTGTCATGGGCTTATCATCGTCATACAGAGGAAATATACTTATCTGATATGTATCGTTACCTATGTTTTTTTCATAAATATATGGAGTGCCATCCTTTATAACATCTTTTAGGCAGCATTCATCAGGTACATCTATGATGTTATCTAAGTCGCTGCATCTTTTGCCTACAAGTTCCTTTGGATGCATACCTAAGACTTTTGCGAGTGCACTATTTACCCTCCTTAACCTGTAATCGTCGTCTATCACAAAAATAAAGTCTGTTATGGCGTCGAAAATTGCCCTCCACTGTTTCTGACGTTGGATGATGAACTTATCTCTCTTGGTCCTCTCACTGCTTAGTTTATGTCTATATCTGAAAAGGGACCGCTCAGATATGGAAGGAAATGCCCCGAAGGTTTTTAGGCTCTTGGTCACACAATCCTCTGCACCTTTCTCCAGCGCCTCAGCAACTACCATTTTGGCTTCATCTATTGCCATCATAATCACGGGCGACTGAATCTTCAGCATCTTAACTTCTTTTAGGAATTCAAATCCATCCATGTCCGGGAGTTCCTGACTGACAAAAATGCACTTTACCTGTTCCCTTTTGATGACTTCAAACCCTTCCTTTGCTGTAGATACAAATTCCAGATGATAATCCGTCGGATGCCTGCTGAAGGACATCTTTATCAGATCATGGCCAAAGGGACTGCCATCAATAAAGAGTATCTTAGCTACCGTATCTGTTGCTGACAAATACTATATCTACCCTCCTGTTTTTAGCTCTTCCTTCAGGGGCCACATTGGATGCAACCGGACGATATTCCGCATATCCTGAGGTGGAAAATCTTTTCGGGTTCATATTATTATTTCCTTTCAGAATATACATAAGGACGCTGGCAGCCCTTGCTGTGGATAATTCCCAGTTTGAAAGGTATTTAGACTTTATAGGTATATTATCTGTGTGTCCCTCAACTATTATATTGTTTTGTGTCCTCTTTATAACAGATATTACTGATAAGAGCAACGGTTCTGCTTCGTCCTTAATCACTGCTGAACCTGTATCAAAAAGAACAGAATCTCCAAAGGATATCGAGACGCCCCTTTCATCTCTTGAGATACTAATTCCCTCCAGCTTACCAAATTTTTCAAATGTTGTCCTGATATCCTTTTCAAGCCTGACATCTGCATAACTTATAGGTTTGATGCCTTCTATAATGGTGGTACCGGCAGAATTATCCGTCCCCGTTGCCTTAAAGGCAGACTTCATCGATCCTGCAAACATCTTGAGCTTGCCTGAATCCACATTACTGATGGCATACAGGGTTGTGAAAAATGCAAAAAGAAGGGTAATGAAGTCCGCATATGATATAACCCACCTATCTGCATTGTCATGCTCCTCCACCTTCCGTCTCTTTCTCATCTGGGAATCCTTGTTCTATCCCTCTCTATAAAAACCCTGAGTCTCTCTTCAAGGTAGTACGGATTTATTCCGGATTGTATTCCCACAACCCCCTCCAGCACTATCTCTCTTACAGATAGTTCATGGTTAAGTTTATTTAATAGTTTTTTTGATATTGGCAGCAGTATCAGATTCGCTGAACCAACGCCATATATGGTCGCCACAAAGGCTACAGCAATGCCGGAACCGAGTCTTGAAGGATCGGAAAGATTCTCCATTACCTGTATAAGTCCTAAAACCGCTCCTATTATTCCTATGGTAGGCGCAAACCCCCCCGCAGTCTCAAAAACTCTTGCTATCCGTCTTCTCTCTTCCTCATAGGTAAGGTTTTCCTGCTCCATTGCCTCTTTCAGTATTTTTGGCCCCATACCATCAACTGCAAGTTTCAGCGCCTTTCTGAGAAAGTAGTCTTTGATTTTAGATATCTCCGGGTCCAGGGCAATTAAACCCTTTCTTCTCACTATATTTGAATACCGGATAATACTATTTATAGAAGTTTCAGGATCTGTCTTTCCATCCATAAAAATATCTCTGAGAGAGGAAATGGCTTTCAGGATATCCCATAGTGGGAAACTCAACAGTACTGCGCCAAATGTTCCACCAAATACAATCACCGCAGCGGTTAGCTGCATGATAGAATCAAGCCTTCCCCCCTCGAACAGATTCCCGCCAACAATTGCAGCTATCCCGAAAATAATTCCCATAACGCTTGCACGGTCCATCAAACATCATTTCCCTTTTTTATACACGGCAGAGCTCTTAGCCCTTACTATCATCGGACATCCAATTGTTGTTTATGCTTCCTCAGAATCTCTCTCTGGCGCTTGAGAGCATATTGGATTATCTCGTCCTTTACCTCATCATCCATATCAGAAAAATGTAAGGCGACTTCATATTCGCCGTTTCCAAGATCATTTACCTGTACTATATTTCCATAGGTAAGGATTCCCACAGGAGGATATGTAGGCAGAAGCATTTTTATCTCAATTACATCCCCTATATCAACCTTTTCCTTCATTTTAAATCTTATGCCCGATGCGCTAATATTAACCGGCATGTCTTCAGCCTTTATAAGCCCCTCGCTTTCCAGCTGCAGGTGCTCAAGTATCAGTCCGAGCTTTGTGTTAATATCAACCAGCATCTTCCATAATTGTGGATTTACTGTCCCATCGGATACATCCATATAGGAAATTTCCATACTATATCCTGGAAAGACCTTTGATTTCCTATATGGAGAATCTTCCGTCACCTTCCTTGAGATCACGGGAAAAACATCATCCACCCGGAAATATCCACGTGCTTCCAGCTCTTTCTGTTCCATCTCTTTCTGTTCCAATCTTAATGTGTTGTCCTCTCCAGTGATAACCTTGCCCCTCCTTTCCCTGCCGGTGTTTGCAAAAATGCAAGAACAATCTCATCTTCAAGCTGAGAAGATGAACATCTTTTTAGCTCTTTTATTGCAGCATCATGACACATTGCATTTCTGTACGGCCTCGAGGATGTCATAGCGTCATAAGTATCAGCAACAGCAGCGATTCGCGCGATAAGGGGAATCTTATCGCATGCAAGACCATCTGGATAACCACTGCCATCGAATCTCTCATGATGATGTCGAATAATATCCATCTCGTTAGGAAAAAACCTTAAAGGTTCTAATATATTATACCCTATAACGGGATGCAACCTGATTTCTGTCGTTTCTTCGGGTGTAAGCATCCCTGGCTTCACGAGAACGGTGTCCCTGACACCTATCTTTCCTATGTCATGGAGATAGCCGCCAAACTTTATAGCATCTTTATCTTCAGCACCTAGATTTATGACATCTGCAATCTGAAGGGAATATAAACTAACCCTTTCTGAATGATGCTTTGTATAGGGATCTCTGGCCTCGATACTGATGACCAGTGATTTCAATGTATTCATGAGATTAGTATAAAAGACTTCATAAAGGGCGTTGTTCTCTATTCTCATTGCCGCCTTCTCTGCAAAGGTAACCGCAAAACGTATCTCATCGTCTGTGAATAGAGTCCCATCTGCCTTGTCTGAGAGGTTCAGGATTCCAAAGACCTCATTATTCATAGTAAGGGGGACCGAAAGAAAAGGGGAGGTAAGAAGAGTGCCATTGTGGGGATTAACCTCTCCCAATGAGGCAAGGCAAAAGGTTTTTTTCTTTATCACATTCTCAAAAATACTGTTCGCAATGGAAATATCTTTTGCCATTGTCCCTATGCTTCCCTTTATTTTCAGGTACCCATTTTCAATAGCACCAAAGGATGCCTCTTTTACCATAAAGAGCTTTGATGCCATCGCTACAATCCTTTCGAATATCTCTTTATTATCACACAGGCCATCAAGCTCAGTGCTTATGGATTGTAAGATGCCTATCTCCTGAAGGTTTTTTTTCACCGGTTATCCTGTCTGCAATAGATATTACCGTATCAATCCTGAATGGTTTTGTTATGAAATCCTGTGCACCTTCTTTCATGGCATTTACCGCCATGTCTATAGAGGAAATGCCTGTAGTCATAACCACAGGCATAGAGGAGTTAATCTTCTTTATCTCTCTCAGAAAATCCATACCATTCAATCTTGGCATTGCCATGTCTGCAAAAACAATATCGTATTCGTTATTTTTGATCTTTTCTATTCCGTCAAAACCATCTACAGCAACATCGGTTTTATAGCTACCAACATTATAAAATATATCCGAGAGGAGACCTCTCACGAGAGGGTCATCATCAACTATTAATACTCTCCCCCCCCCTTTTCTCTTTTCCTTTTCCATTCCCTTTCCTTTTTCCATCCCCATTTCCATTCCCCCTAATCAACCTTTTCTTTAATTTTTCCGATTCCTGTACTGAAAGGATATTCATCTCCTTTAATTTTTCTATCCTCTCTATCCAACCTGTTATAATTGGGGGATTATTACTCCCCGAAACTGTCTTTATTACCTCGATGTCACGATAAGTATCCCTGAGATGTTTCATTAATTCCCTGTTTTCATTTATTAATTCCACCCGTTTATATGCTCTTTCCGCAAGAATGAGTATCTCCTGAACCTTGAACGGTTTTGTCATGTAGTCATATGCCCCTTCTTTTATTGCCTCAAGTGCGGTATCCAGGCGTGCTTAAGGACATCAAGCCCATCAGCCCCGGGCATTCTGAGATCAGTTATAACGAGGTTTATATCCTCAAGTCTGAGAATATTTATAGCCTCAAGGCCATTTGTTGCCGACACAACAGAATACCCCTCTTTGCAGAGAATACTGCTGACAATATCTCGTGGTATCTCATCATCATCTGCTACTAATATCTTAAATTTTTTTTTATCCATCTTATTTTGTTTCTCTTATCCTTTCCAACACCTCGGTTTTAGCCTGTCCGATAATTTGCTTCTTTTTTGCCTCTGCTGATATATTTATAATATCATGTGGTTCTCCCTGCTCTTTCTCAAGAAGGACCGAGGGTTTAAGTTTTGATACCCTGTTATAAGCATGCATTGCCTCATTAATCTGAAAGGGAAATATTGTCATGTTATCTACCTTAGGGACACAAAAACAGTCAAATGCTATTGGGCCTGTCATGGCTGAATAGTTACAATTTGGATTACTGAATCGTCCCTTACTACATCTATCGGGATATGTTTAAAAAACTTTAGTCGGAATATCGGTTAAAAATCTATCCCTTAGTCATTTCTTTGACACATATTTAATCAGGGATTGTTAAAAAAACACTCTATTTTCAGTATGTTTCTATTAGGCATAGTTTTTGATACATAAGATAGATTACAAGTAAATGACTACTCAGTAGCAAGTTGTTTAGGCTATAGGCTATAGGCTATAGGCTGTAGTTCCTACAGTCTAAAAGCCTACAGTCTATCTACCTTAGTACTTTTGATTTTAGGAGGATATAAATGGATATAACAGAAGAAACGCTTGATATTCAAGCCGAACAGCCTCAACAGAAACAACCCGGCAAGGGCAATAAGAAGCTGATAATAATCGCTGGTGCAATTCTACTTTTGTTAGCAAGTGGTTTTCTTGCCTATATAATGCTCTATGGCGAGAAGGATAAGGCAGGCACTGCAGCGCATAAGAAAGAAGAAAGTTCGGGGAAGGACATGTTTGTCTCCCTTGACCCTTTTGTAATGAATCTCGCAGAACAGGGGAGGTTTTTGAAATTAAGCATGCAATTCGAACTTACTGATAAGTCTTATCAACCAATAGTCTTGGATAAAATCCCTAAGCTAAGGGATGCCATTATTATCCTTATAAGCAGCAAGGATAGCGAATCCTTATCAAGCCCTGAAGGTAAGTTTCAATTAAAGGATGAGCTTCTTCTCAGGGCTAACCAGATAATAGGGAAGGGTGTTTTCAAGAATCTCTATTTCACGGAGTTTATAATGCAATGAACGACATATTATCACAGGAAGAAGTGGATGCGCTCCTTAAGGGGGTACAGTCAGGAGAAATAGACACAGAAACGGCAAGGGATAAGATACTTGCAGGTGTCAGGCCCTATGACCTTACTAATCAGGAGCGGATAGTTCGTGGGCGAATGCCGGGATTTGAAATCGTCAATGAGAGGTTTTCAAGGTTTTTCAGAAACTCAGTCTCAAACCTCATCATGCGATTTGTTGATGTAAGCGTAGGTAATATAGGAATTATAAAGTTTGGGGAATTTATGAAGAGAGTTCCTTTCCCATCAAGTATTAATATATTTAAGATGGATCCACTCAAAGGCTACTCGCTTTTTGTGATCGAGGCCCCCCTGGTTTTTGCATTCGTAGAGTTTTTTTTTGGTGGTACCAGCGCACAGAATGTTAAGTCTGAAGGAAGGGCATTCACAGCTATAGAACAGAGGATTATCAAGAAGGTTACAACAATTGCCTTAAATGATATGTCACTCGCATGGAATGCTATTGCACCGATTACCCCAAAGCATATTGGCTCTGAGATGAACCCACAATTCGTGACAATCGTTACTCCCAGTGAGATAGTAATAAAAGTAGAAATTGATATAGAGATTGAAGACTTCACAGGGAAGATTTTCTTCTGTATCCCCTATTCTGTGATAGAACCTGTTAAGGAAAAGCTCTATTCAGGCATCCAGAGCGATAAATTTGAGATTGACCATAGATGGATTGAGAGGTTGAGGACAATGCTTATGGATTCTCATGTTGAGGTTGTGGCAGAAGTGGGCAGGGTGGAAATTCCTTTTTGGGATCTGATGAGTCTTGAGGTAGGCAGTGTGATTAGTCTCGGCAAATCCATAACGGATGAGCTTGTTATCAGAGTAGAGGATATTCCGAAGTTTAGCGGGGTTCCTGGATATAGCAGGGGGAGCCAGGCTATAAAAATAACAGGGGGGCTTGTGTAATCTTAAATACAGGTAGATAGACTGTAGGCTGTAGGCTGTTAGGCTACAGCCTAAACAAAAGGAGTTCGCAATGGAAGAGAAGATAGAACAGCTGCCTGATGAGGTAGACTTTGAAGAGTTGAAGACTGAAGATAAGAAACTTATGGGTACGAAGGATATAGATTTTCTCCTCGATATACCGCTTCAGGTAACGGTGGAACTGGGCAGGACAAAGATGCTTATAAACGACCTCTTACAGCTCGGTCAGGGCTCGGTTGTCGAGTTGGAAAAGATTGCAGGGGAACCGATGGAGATACTGGTTAACAATAAGCTTGTGGCAAGAGGTGAGGTGGTGGTGGTCAATGAAAAGTTCGGTGTAAGATTGACAGATATTATAAGTCCTACAGAAAGGATAAAGCAGCTAAAATGACAGGGGCATACATCCAGATGATAATAGCCCTTGCAGCGGTAATTGGACTAATACTTCTCATGGGCTTTTTTGTCAGAAAGAAGCAGGGTAAGGCGGGTTTAATGAGCATTCTTGCTTATCAGTCATTTGGACCAAGAAAAGGGGTAGCGGCACTTAAGATTGGGAAAGAGATACTCCTCCTTGGCATCACATCAACAGAATTCAAGTTGCTAAAGACATTTGCTCAAGATGAATTAGATGCAGAAATAGGCAGTGATATTACCTATAGACTGAGTAGATTGAGAAATATGAAGGAGCATTTGAGTGAATATAAATGACAAAGTCATCGAAGTATTTCTGCTAATAAGCTTCTTCTCCATTCTGCCGCCGATACTCATAATGTTTACGTCATTCACAAGGATTGTGGTAGTGCTTTCATTTTTGCGCCAGGCCATCGGCGGTCAGCAGATACCTCCAACGCCTGTGATAATAGGCCTCGCACTATTCCTGACACTATTTATCATGTCTCCAACAATAGATGTAATTAACAGGGATGCAATAAGTCCATATATGAATAAACAGATAACAATGCAAGAGGCTTTCAAAAGGTCTGAGTCGCCTATCAAGACCTTTATGTTGAAGCAGACAAGAGAAAAGGACATCGCTTTATTTTTGAACATAGCAAAGGAAAAGGTGCCTTCTGATTCCGGAAAACTTTCGTTAAAGATTGTTGTGCCTGCATTTGCCATAAGCGAGCTTAAGACCGCTTTTGAAATAGGCTTCCTCATCTATCTTCCATTCTTGGTACTGGACATGGTTGTGTCCAGTATACTGCTCTCTATGGGCATGATGATGCTTCCCCCTGTATTAATATCTCTTCCATTCAAACTACTGCTTTTTGTCCTTATTGATGGGTGGAACCTTGTTGTGAGTTCTATTGTAAGGAGTTTCCAATGAGTATGGATGTGGTCAAAGAACTTTTAGGAGAGGTATTCAAGACAATACTGCTCGTGTCAGGCCCTGTACTTCTTGTAAGTCTGCTTGTAGGACTGATTGTGAGTCTTTTTCAGGCAGTGACACAGATACAAGAGTTTACCTTAACATTTGTGCCAAAGATGATTGCTGTGTTTGTATCTCTTTTTATATTCTTTCCATGGATGGTCAAGACATTGATAACTTTTACAATTAACATCATAGAAAAGATACCGGTATATATAAAGTAGTATCCGTTCACAGTTCACGGTTTGCAGTTAACAGTTGGCAAAAATGCTTCAAGCTTTATATAACAGCGGGCTTAAGCCTGCTGTTGTAATTACCGTAAACCCTGAACTCTGAACCCTGAACCCTGAACCCTGAGAAGGTTAGAATGGATATCTTCGCAAAATATATTCCAAACTTTCTATTAATCCTCCTTAGGGCAGGGGTTGTCGTTAGCCTGCTTCCATTTTTGGGCAGCAGGAATGTCCCGGCACGGTTCAAGATTGGTTTTGTTATTGCTATAGCCTTTATCCTTACGCCTGTTGTGGAATTTAATATCTCACAAACAGAGATGCCTATTTTAGTTTTGCGTGAAATTATGTTAGGCATTACCTTCGCCCTTACGGCCAGGTCTATTTTTTTTGCTGTGGATATGGCAGGCCAGATGATGAGCAGTGTAATGGGTCTGTCCATTGCTACTATATTTAACCCCGAACTGGGGCAGTCAACAGAGGTAGCACAGCTGTATGGCGTTATTGCTATGCTTATTTTTCTTGCTATGGATATCCATCACGACCTTGTATATGTTTTTGTAAAGAGTTATGAATGGCTTCCAGCAGGACATATAGATATAAAAAATCTTGCTGTTTATATGATCTCGTTAGGCGGAAAGATGTTTATCATTGCATTGAAAATAAGCGCCCCTGTAATTATAGCCATGATCATTTCAAATCTATTGCTCGGATTTATATCTAAGGCAGCCCCGCAGATGAATATCTTCTTTGTAGGATACCCTGTGTATATTTTTGTGGGTTTTATTGTGATGCTATTTAGTATTTCTGTGTTTATGCCTGTGATCGGCATGTATTTCAATATCATAAAAGATGAGATGGTTAGGGTTATTGTTATAGCAAAGGGTTAAGATTTGTGCTGTTTGAGGGATTGAGATGCCTGAAGGACATGAAAAGATAGAGAAGGCAACGCCGCGAAGGCGACAGAAGGCCAGGGAAAAAGGTCAGACTGCCAGGAGCCGTGAACTCACATCAATAGCCGGTACGGCAGGAATCCTGCTCATGTTTTATTTTGCAGGGGATAGTTTCCTGAAAAATATGACGGTAGAAACAGGGAAACTCCTGGGACTCCAATACGGGCAAGACCCGATTACTGTTATGAAAGCAGCTTCATACAAAATGCTCTGGACATTAATGCCATTTTTAGGAACCACAGCAATATTCGCTATAATTGCAGGGTTACTGCAGGGAGGGATCATTCTCAAACCTTTGGAGTTCAGTTTTGAAAAGCTAAACCCCCTAAACGGATTTAAGCGGTTGTTTTCCATATATGGTCTTGTGGATTCCATCAAGAGCCTATTAAAGTTTGTTGTGGGCGGATTCATGTTCTACTACATCATTAAGAATCTTATATCTATCCTTCCCTTCACAGCGAACATGGATATCAGGGGTCTTCAGGAAATATCAAGCAGGCTTATATCTAAAGCTGTGTTATCTGCGGTAGTCATTTTTCTTATCCTTGCAATTATGGATTACCTTTATGAAAGATGGAGATTTGAGCGTTCGATAAGAATGACCAAAGAGGAGATAAAAGAAGAATATAAGGAGTCAGAGGGTGAGCCGTTAATCAAATCGAGGATAAAGAGCCTTCAGAAGGATATGGCAAGGAAACGAATGATGCAGGAAGTTCCAAAGGCAACGGTGGTCATAACAAACCCAACACATATTGTTGTTGCCCTGAGATATAAGAGAGACGAGATGTCAGCGCCTGAGGTTATTGCAAAAGGTGCAGGATTCATAGCTGAAAAGATCAAAGAGATTGCAAGAAAACACCATATTCCTGTTGTTGAGGACAAACTATTGGCCAGGGCTCTCTACAAGCTTAAAATTAACTCGTATATACCCGAGGAACTTTACAGAGCCGTGGCCAAGATACTGGCATATATATATAGGCTGAAGGCTGTAGGCTGTAGCCTACAGGCTAACAGCCTACAGCCTAAACAAGGTGGGCAGGTATGAACTTTCTCGAACTGATACAAAAAAGAGGGGGTGTCTTTGTTGCCGTAAGTGTAGTCTCTATTTTAGGCGTGATGATACTGCCTATCCCACCTTTTGTACTGGATATCCTTCTGTCATTCTCTATATCCCTATCAATAATTATACTCGTAACCGGCATATATATTAAAAAGCCTCTGGATTTCTCTGTATTTCCTTCAATGCTTCTCATAACAACACTTTACAGGCTCGCATTGAATATTGCGTCCACCAGGTTGATACTGCTCAGAGGGAATGAAGGTGTGGATGCTGCAGGGGAAGTGATAAAGTCATTCGGAAATTTCGTTGTAGGTGGAAACTATGCGGTTGGTTTTGTAGTCTTTCTGATCCTGGTGATTGTAAATTTTGTGGTCATAACAAAGGGATCAGGCAGGATAGCGGAAGTTGCTGCAAGATTCACTCTTGATGCAATGCCGGGTAAGCAGATGGCTATAGATGCAGACCTTAATGCCGGGCTCCTTGATGAATCAGAGGCAAGGAAAAGGAGGACGGTTGTTTCTCAAGAGGCTGATTTCTACGGGGCAATGGATGGGGCCAGTAAATTTGTCAGAGGTGATGCCATCGCAGGGTTAATAATAACGGGTATAAATATTATCGGTGGTTTCATAATAGGTACGCTGCAGGAGGGTATGCCCCTTTTAGAAGCTGCAAAGACTTATACTATATTGACCATTGGTGATGGCCTTGTTTCACAAATCCCTGCACTGCTCGGGCTTCCACACATTTCTTTCTTGCTTCTTGCGACTATATCAGGAGCCCTGGCATATGTCCTTTCAAAGAATGCAGTTGAGGTCGAAAAAGAACAGGAAATCAAGCCAATGGCCCAAGAACCCGCTATAGATACTGTCATAGAGATAGAACCGCTTACCTTCGAGATAGGCTATGGCTTAATCCCTCTTCTAGAGGGCGGGAAGGTAGACCTTCTTAATAAGATAAAGGCAATGAGGAGACAACTTGCCTCTGAGCTTGGTTTTATTGCGCCTTCAATACATATAAAGGATAACCTCCAGATCAGGCCGCACGAATATAGTTTACTCATACGGGGTATTGAGATTGCAAGGGGTGAGGTTATGATCGGTCACTGCCTTGCTGTTGCATCAGGAGAAGCAGAAGAAATAGAAGGTATACCTACAAAGGAACCGGCATTTGGACTTCCGGCCTTCTGGATCAGTGATAAAGATATGGATAAAGCTCAAACAAAAGGCTATATGGTTATTGACCCTCCAACAGTGATTACTACACATCTGACTGAACTAATAAAAACTCATGCGTGGGAGCTTCTTACGAGGACAGAAGTCCAGAGTTTATTGGACAATCTCTTGAAAAACTATCCAAAAATTGTTGATGAGCTTATCCCGTCTCTTTTAACATTAGGCGGTGTTCAAAGGGTACTTCAGAATCTTTTGAGGGAAAAGGTACCGATAAATGACCTTGTTACCATATTTGAGACCCTTATTGATTGGGCACCTTCCACTAAGGATACGGAGTTGCTCACAGAATATGTGAGGCAGTCCCTTTCGAGGTATATAACCAAACAGTATATCTCTCCTGACGGGAATATCTATGTTATAACCCTGGACCCGGAGTTTGAAAGGGCTATTTCTCATGCCGTGGAAGCCGGAGGTGCAATAAGTCCTGAAATTGTAAATAAGTTGATGAGGTCAATAGAGACCGCCATCACAGAAGGTAGGTTTAAAGGCCCCCAGCCAATTATTCTTTGCTCCACGCAGGCGAGGAGATTCCTCAGAAAAATCATAGAGAGATTCATTCCATCGCTGGTCATTCTTTCCAATGCAGAAATATCTCCATCAGTAAAACTATCTACCACGGGGGTGTTGAGATATGAAGATTAAAAAATTTAAAGCAAGGAATTTTGCCGAGGCTCTCGAATTGGTAAAAAAAGAACTTAGCGAAGACGCAATAATACTGTCTACAGAGGAAAAAAAAGGTGTCCGGCCTTTTGTTGAGGTGACCGCGGCGGTAGACTATGACATGGAATATAAAAGTCAGGAATCAGGGATCAGGAGTCAGGAGCCGGAAATAGAAAATAAGATATTCGAGACTCAAGACTCACGGCTCACGACTCACAACTCGTCCATTGAAGGGATTAAAAGTGAGATCGAAATCCTACGCGAGACCATAGAAAACATGAGGAATAACGGCTATGAAATATCATTGCCGCCAAAGAAGAGGACGATATTCTCTTTTCTCAGAGAAAGGTCGGTACGGGAGGAGTTTGCCTTAAGTCTCTGTGGAAAAGCCAATGATTTGAATGACATCCCGCCGTTAATATCGGCTGATATAAAGGTAAAGGAATCCAGCATCTCAAACGAGGGGTGTAAAAAGGCTGTTATGCTCATTGGGCCAACAGGTGTAGGAAAGACTACAACTATAGCTAAACTTTCAGCCCTTGCAATAAAGGATAGTAAGAGAGTTGGGATTATTAATCTTGACAGCTATAGAATAGGGGCGCTTGAACAGATGAGAATATATTCCAGGATTATGGGCATACCGTTATCTATTGTCTCGAATGCCAATGAATTAAAGAATAGTTTCTCGAAGCTTGCGGAGAACAGTGATATTATTTTTATAGATACCACAGGGAGGAATCCAAATGATGAGGCATATATCAACTACATCATCGAGATATGTAAAACAGAGATACCTCTGGAGATTCATCTCCTCATGAGTGCAAACTGCGATAATGAGTTCATGATGAAGGCTTGTAAATTTTACACGAAATTACCCATTGATTATGTAGTCCTCACAAAGGTTGATGAGGCCGTGAGGTTTGGTTCCTTATACAATCTTCTTCTGACATACCGCAAGCCGGTCGCATATATAACAACAGGACAGAATGTGCCCGGAGACATCGAATTTGTTACAGTGGATAAGCTTGTAAATCTCATATTGGAGAAGGGGTCTTATAAATGCTGAAGGAAAGACAAAAGGAGAGAAATGAAAAAACAGGACAAAGATGTAATGATTTTAGATGCTGACCTTGGACTTAGCAATATAGATATCCTTCTTAATCTGTCCCCGCGCTATAACATACAACATGTAGTGAATAGTGAAATGACACTCAAAGATATTGTGGTTGATGGTCCCCATGGGATAAAGATAATACCAGCCAGCTCTGGTGTGCAGGAGTTAACGGCGCTTGACGAATTCCAGAGATTGAAGCTCCTGGAGGAATTTGACGCTTATGATAATGCTACTGCTGTTGCAGATGTCCTCCTCATAGATACCGCTGCTGGCATATCAGGGAATGTAGCCTTTTTTTGTATCGCAGCACAGGAAATTGTGATAGTAACATCACCGGAACCTACAGCCATTACAGATGCCTATGCCCTTATTAAGGTTCTTTTTACCAGGTATCAGGAAAAGGAATTCCACGTTATTGTTAATTCAGTAAAGAGTCCTGAAGAAGGCTTTGAAGTCTTCAAAAAGCTCTCCATGGTAACCGAAAGATTCCTGAATATATCCCTTGATTATTTTTTCTTTTTCTTCCTCGGTTAATCCCATTTTATATCCAGACATAGCTTTTCCCCCAAAACACCTGTAGCTACTCAGGTGTTTTGTCT
>WOUX01000329.1 GCA_009773075.1 bacterium
TCTAACTCCCGACATTTCCCATCATATTTGGGCTTTCTGCCTTCTGCCAGAGCCAGTTTCCTCTTTTCCTCAAGCTCCTGGGGTGTACAGCAGCAGTAATATGCCTTCCCTATTTTAATCAGTTTTTCAATATATTCCCCGTAAATACTGAGACGTTCTGTCTGGAAATAAGGGCCTTCATCCCAATCCAATCCCAGCCATTCCATTCCGTCATAGATAGCCTGGATTGATTCCTCAGTTGAGCGAACCCGATCAGTGTCTTCTATCCTCAGGATGAATTTACCTCGGCAATGTCGGGCAAACAGCCAGTTAAAAAGGGCTGTTCTTGCGCCACCGACATGCAAATATCCTGTGGGGCTTGGTGCAAACCTTGTTCGAATTTCTGACATAAACACCTCGGGAATTCTACAACTTACCTAGTAATCCGCCCTGAAAAACTCAGATTATTCTTCGCCAAGAGATTCTAGGTCTGCTAGATCTTTTTTCCGGCCTACTGACCGTTGAATAACTCGAGCAACTCTTTGAAGTCTTTCTGTACTTCCATAATATTGCTTTCTAAGATAATCAACGGCTGCAACGCGTTCTTCCGCAGGGCGGCTCAACCAGTATGAAAGATCATCCTTCTCAGATTGGAGGTCATGAAGTTTGCTTTTACGGACAACTTTTTTAATCATAGTCTATAATTATCATGAATCCATAAGGATTTATATAACTCTTTCGCCCAACGCTTTCTCCTGATCCAGGCAGGGTTTCGCCGCATGGGTAATACTGCGATAACGTAAGCAATTTCATCTTTGATTTCGTAGTAGATGGCATAGGGAAATCGCTTGGCAAGCATTCGATAAAAACCATGCCTTTTATTATGAACACCACCATAGATTATTAGGGACTCAATGTCGGCAACTAAACTGTCCTAAAAGTAATCACCAACACCCGTTTCTTTTTGATCATAAAAAGCTTTTCCGTCATTCAAGTCATCGGCAACTTCTTTTAAGGTAATGACATCCCTCATCTTCATGATTTGCGACTCGCCTTCAATTCTTCAAGAGAGATAAATTCAGCTTTACCGTTATCGATTTTTCTTTTTCTTTTTTCAAGGATGTCCTGATGCCATTCGGGAGACTCAATTTCGGGTTCTTCATCCATAAGCGAATCCCAAAGGGACTCCATGGCTTGAAGACGTTCTATTGTACTCATTTTCTTTATTTCAATTGTATTCATTTTGTCTCCTTTCTTTAAAGCTAACGCCGAGTTAACCGGGAGCGTTAGCGATCCGGTGGAACGCCTCGTTGGGCAATCTCTATCGTTACGTCTAATCTTTCCCGACCCACTCTGGCAAGGGCTGGCCAGAGGTGGCGCACCGCTCACGTTCGCGGTCGTCACGCTCTCGAATACGCTCCCTAATCAGACGCACTGCCTCTTCGTCAGTCAGCACTTCAACTCCGAGTTCCTTCGATAATCTGTCGCGACTTCCAAGGATCCCCCCAGGTTGGCGATGCGAACCGCCATCGTTTGTGACCAAATGTTCGCAATAGCATTCAGAAGTTTTTCATCTTCGGGACGGCTCTCGGTCAGTGTCATAATGTATCCATAGGCTTTTCTGGCTCTCTCACGGCTACCGTGCGCAGCCTCATCCTGCGCAGTTTGAGGCATCAGTATTCTAATGACTTTATCTTTGCACCATCTCTCCAGGGTATTCATATGTTGCAGCCGCCCCCTTGAATTGATGCGATTCGCATCTATTAGAAATGTGTAGCGAATGCGCCTTCGATCGTGATCGCTCATTTGCTTTTTCTGTGCACTCATTCTCCGTGCTTGCGCCTCCCGCTTTTCCTGAGTTCATCTCTCGGAATAAACTCCACTTGATCAGCCTCTTCTACAGCGCGGATTACGCCTTGGCTAACATATTCTTCAAATGGGGGATGACTCAGAATATCTTTTGCCCGTTCGGCCATCATCCGCAGAATTAAACGATGGTCACCGGCCTTGTGCATGATGTCTGCATCCGGGCTCCGAAGTACAATTCTAATGTGTTTCGATTCCGGCGTTGTTTTTACTGTTTCCACCATCCAGCATTCAGAGCTGTGTGTTGGCTCTAACACAAACGCGCCTGAGTCTGTTTCCTGTATAGAATACGGAACTTCATCTGTATTGACAGCAACCTCCACGATATTGCGACTAATCTCATCACGAAAAACATCTTCTATGGAATGCAGCAATTGTTCTTCAAATTCATTCATTTCCATTTCATCCTATGTCCTGTCTTCTGCACAACAATTAATATAAGTATTACCTAATTTCCTTCCCGGCAATAAACTTAGCCGGCAAATTGGGGGCAATTGTACCGTGATTTATTGTGAAATTCAACTATTACTATTATTGTTGAAATAATACCGAAAATGTGTTTATTATCACAAAACACATAATACCCATAAAATAGTTTTTTAACAGGAAACATGTCTAAGAAGCGAATGGCCTGCCCTGAGCTTGTCTAAGGGAAGGATATACAGGCAACGCGCAGATGGATTTTTTACAAAGCCATCAACATTTATCATCTGAAAATTAGGAAGAGCTATCCCTATTACGACGCTTTGATTTTCGGAGGGGTATTACCTTAAAAAGTTACCATAATGAAGGCGATGATTTACTATCTCTGACTTTATATCTTTTATAGACATCCTTTCGCGAATTATGTAACGGTATAATCCTGTCTTCGAGATGTCACCGATAAACAGGGCACCAACAAGCATGGTTCCATCCGGGGTAAAAACCAATTTACGATAGATATTTGGAGTGGCTACAATGTGTGTCTCGTAATCGGTACCCTTCGTATGAACGATACCCATGGACACAAATGGTTCATCAGCCACCTGGGTTGCATTTAAAATGCCAAAGGTTCCTGAATAAGCACTTGGCTGGCCAGCCATATTCCGTCCGGCACAGTTGCCCATCTCCGCTGCATTGGTCCAGAGCCCGGTTACAATCCTTTCTCCTGTAATCGGATCTAATGTCACGGCCACATCCCCGGCTGCAAAGACATTCTGAATATTGGAGCAGGTGAATTTGTCAACTACCACGCCCTGGTCTACGAGGATACCGCTTTTATCGAGAAATTCTGCATTGGCACGGATTCCCTTACCGATACAAACCATTTGACAGGGGATTCCCTTGCCGCTGTCCAGCAGCACT
>WOUX01000058.1 GCA_009773075.1 bacterium
CAGCGCTTTGACGGTTAAAATCAGGGGCTTTTAATAGCCTTACCATGTTGCCTGTAGTCAGGACACAGGGATAGCATTCTTTACCAGAGGTCAATTTTCTTCCCAGTTCCAGGGTCTCCTCATCGGATTCCGGTATTACCGTTGAACATACGCCACATGCTTCAAAGGCGGCAGAGAGGACAAGGGCATGATCAGACATATAGGGGATGTAAATATTTCTTTTCTTGCTTTCCTTCCTTTCCTTCCTTTGAGTAAGGGTGGTCTTCCCCCTTTTTTCAACTTCTGTTTTCCCAGCAACGTTCTTCAGGGTATCAAGGAATGCCTCTAAACGGGTAATAGCTCCAACATCTGCACTGTGCTCGTCTACCTCTATCTGAAGGTATGGCTTCCCTTTTAATTTATCCCTGAAGAAATGCAATATAAAGGAGTCTGGCCCGCAGGCAAAATTGGTGAGATACAGGGCGTATAGATTTGGGTTGTTCCTTATTATATGGGCGGCGGTTAAAAACCTCTGTCCGGACTTCCAGTACATATGTCCTGCTGTCTTTGCCAGATCACTGTCTTCTAGGGGCAGGAAGTCAAGGGGGATTGCCAGGACGCCTAGATCTCTCAGTTTTTTGGGTAAGTCCATGTTGATGCCGGAATCACATCCATTGTATGGCCGACTTACAATGACTATTGCCTTCTGTTCTTCTTTGAGATTGGCGAGAATCTCAGTTCCTCTGGCCTGCAGGGCAGAGGAAAAATTCTCCTGAACGTCTAAAATCCAACCCTTCCTGTCCCAAGGTCAATTACGGGTTGGAGAACCTGCACCCCATGTTTTTCAAAGTTGATAGCGGATTTAACAGTATAGGGAAAAGCCTGTACATAAGGGCAGTTGTAACTTTGTTCTATATCTGGATGCGTTCGTTTCATATTGATAATGCTTGGCAAGAATATTCTCTTTACGCCCTTCTCTATTAGCTCCAGTATATGTCCATGGGAGACCTTAATTGGAAAACATGTTTCGGCTACAACACTTTCAACCCCTTGACGGATGATTTTTTTATTGCTCATTTCAGTAAATACTACCCTAAACCCCAGCTCATTAAAGAAGGTCTTCCACAGAGGAAGCAGCTCATGGAAGAAGAGTATCCTGGGTATCCCTATCACTCCCGTGTTATCATCCAATCCGTAATCTTTTTTGTTTATGTTTAGAAGCAGTTCTTCCCTCTCGGCAAAGAGATCCGGCAGGTCAGACCCCTCTTTCTTTTCTTTGTTCACTTCATATTTTTCACACCTGCTCCCGTAAAAAAGAGGGTTCTCTCCTTTAACAGTGAGCTTTCTTATCTCGCACATGTTGGGGCACCCCTGACATTCGAAGGAAGAGAGGTCATAACTTTTCTCACTTAGATCAAACCCCTTGAATTTACTCTCCCTATTCTTGTTCTCCTCCATAGCCAGAATGGCAACACCTATGGCCCCTGTAACCTCGTTGTTCATAGGAACCTTAATGGGTTTGCCAAGTATCTTTTCAAAGGCAGCCACTACCCCCCGGTTAAATGCCGTTGCTCCCTGGAAGAAGATTTTTCCTCCAATCTTTCTATCCCCTACTACCTTATTCAGATAGTTTATAGCTATTGAATAACTTAGCCCTGCAACCAAGTTCTCCTTACTGGCACCTCTCTGTTGATGATGAACAAGGTCGGACTCCATAAATACAGTACACCTCTCACCAAGGGAAACAGGAGATGGGGCGCTTAAAGCCAGGTTCCCAAACTCCTCTTTGATGGAGATTCCCAACTTTTCTGCCTGTTCCTCCAAAAAGGATCCTGTCCCAGCTGCACAGACTTTATTCATTTCAAAATCAACTATGGTACTGTTTTCTATACTAATATACTTCGAATCCTGGCCACCAATCTCGAATATGGTATCAACATCTGGATCAATGTTAATAGCCGCTGTAGCTTGAGCGGTTATCTCATTCTTCACGATATCAGCCCCAACGAAATCCCCTGTCAAGTACCTTCCTGAACCTGTAGTCCCCACACCTTGTATAGTTACATAATCACCTATTTCTTCTCCAACTTCCATTAGCCCCTGTCTTATTGCCTCTATAGGCCTACCCGCGGTCATCAAGTATCTCTTGGAAAGAAGATTCTTATTTCTGTCTATAACCACTACGTTTGTGCTGATGGACCCTACGTCTATGCCCAGAAAGGCATCAACCTTATCCTCTTTTTTCGAGGCGCAAGGGTTGGTTGTGACCTCTACCATTCTCTTTTTACTTTCTTCTGAAAGGGTAAGAGGACTTAATCCGACACTTTTTTCCTTATGGGTTTCGAGGTAGTTCTGAAGCCTTTCTAAACCCAGAAATGGGATTTGCTTAGCCGGGTCTTCCATAGTAGCAATCACAGAGCCTATGGCACCCATTGATGCAAAATGCCCTGGAATGATAAACTCCGCTTCCTCTAATTCTAAGACGTGGAGGAATGCCTTTCTCATGCCCACATTGGCTGCTACCCCCCCCTGAAATGAGACAGGGCCGATGAAGGTTTTGCCTTTTCCAATATTGCTTTTGAAGTTCCTTGCCATGGCATAACATAGGCCCGCAACAATATCGAAATCTGAGGTAGCTCCTTGCTGTAAGTGAATCATGTCGGTTTTAGCGAACACACTGCACCTTCCGGCAATCCTGGGAGGGTTCTCTGATTTCAGGGCTAATTTGCTAAACTCTTCGATACTTAAACCTAATCTATGTGCCTGTTGGTCCAGAAAGGATCCAGTGCCTGCGGCACATATGGTATTCATGGCGAAATCTGTGATCCTTGTACTCTTTTGGTACTTATCGTAGTCAAGTAAGATGAGTTTAGAATCTTCTCCTCCAATCTCAACAATTGTCTTTACCTGGGGATAAAGGTACTCTACAGATTTACTCTGGGCAATAATCTCATTGACGAAGTTTGCCCCTACGAGTTCGGCTACCAGTTTACCTGCTGTGCCTGTGAGGGAGGCAGTCATTATTTGACCCTTTTCGATGCAGGAAAGAACTTCTGTAAGAACCTTTCTCACTGTTTTTAAAGGCTGCCCCATCGTTCTGGTGTAGTGTTCCTCTAGAATATCCCTGTTTTGATTCATTACCACGGTGTTGACACTCACTGAACCAACATCAATACCTAAATAGATATGACCCGATTTAGCCATACGGCCACTCCCTTACAATAGCTTTGTGCCTATGTGCCTTTGCTACTTTGTGTCTGATTAGTTACATCGTAAGAATCCATTTCACATTTTAGATCCCTGGTCATAAGCTCGGTCACAACATCCCTGGCAGGTTTATCTTCGTAAAGCAAACGATAGATTTGCTCTATTATGGGCATCTCTACGCCCAGGTTTTTGGCAATGCGATAGACAGCCTTGGCAGTCTTTACGCCCTCAGCCACCATCTTCATCTCATTCAATATCTCCTTCAGTTTGATCCCCCTTCCCAACCTGAAACCCACTGACCTATTCCTGCTTAGATCGCTGGTACAGGTCAGGACCAGATCTCCTAAACCAGCAAGCCCTGAAAAGGTTAAGGGGTTTGCCCCCATTTTAACACCCAAGCGGGAGATTTCCGCTAAACCACGAGTAATTAAGGCAGCTCGCGTGTTATATCCGAAACCCAATCCATCAGACACTCCAGCAGCAATGGCAATAACATTTTTTACTGCCCCGCCCAATTCTACTCCAATAACATCGGAATTTGTATAAACCCTGAAGTAAGATGTTGCAAAGACCTCCTGTACAATTCCGGCTGCCTCCATGTTTTCTGAGGCAACCGCTACTGCCGTCGGGGTTTTTTGAATGATTTCCTTAGCAAAACTGGGGCCTGACAAATAGACCAGGGTCTTATGTAGTTTGCCAGGCAGAACCTCTTTAAGCACATGGGACATGGTCATTAAAGAATCGCTCTCAATTCCCTTAGATGCACTAACTATGATTGATTTATCAGGTAGGTATGGGAGAGTCTGAGAAATAACACTTCTTACTACATGGGAGGGAGTAACCGATACAACTATGTCTTTATCCAGGCAGACCTCAGCAAAGGATGTAGTAGGTTTAATATTCTCGGACAATATAAATTTTGGGAGGTAAACCGGGTTTTCTCTTTCTCTTTTCAATATCTCACAAAGATCTGGTTCAAAAACCCAGAGGGTAACTGCATAGCCTTTTTCTGCAAGAAGGTTTGCAAGAGCGGTTCCCCAGCTCCCTGCCCCTATTACTCCAATCTCTTTTTTCATCGCTTCCTTTTTTTTATTCTATTCTCCTTTAGCTTTGCTCATTTTCCGCTAATCTGGCTACGCCAACAACCTTTTCTTCCTTGTCTACATCAATCAACGTTACCCCCTGGGTGTTTCTTCCTATTATTGAAATACCTTTAGCGCTGATTCTGATAATCTTCCCCCGATCAGTGATGAGCATTAAGTCATCCTGGTCGGTTACCTGTTTTATGGCAACAACAGATCCATTTCTCTGGGTGGCTTTTATTGTAATTACACCTGCACCACCCCTCCCTTGAGCCCTGTACTCTGAGCCCTTTGTCCTTTTGCCAAAACCATTTTCAGTGACGGCAAGAATGGCAGTATCGTTGTTTATGATTTCCATGCCAATGAGTTCATCATCCTTTGCCAGTTTGATGCCCTTGATCCCTCTGGTTACCCTTCCCATGCTCCTAACCTGGGCCTCTTTAAATCTTATAGATTTCCCTGATTTAGTACCGAGGAAGATATCTTGTGTTCCGTCGGTCAGTCTTACGGAGATCAGCCTATCTCCTTCATCAATATTTATGGCAATTATTCCATTGACACGGGGGTTACTGTAAGCAGAGAGAGGGGTCTTCTTTATAATCCCATTCCTTGTTGCCATAGTAACATATTTGTTATCTTTAAATTCTCGTACAGGCAGGATTGCAGAGATGTTTTCATCAGAACCCAGGTTCAGTAGATTGACAATAGCTTTACCTCGGGATACCCTTCCAGCCTGGGGGATCTCATAGACCTTTCGCCAAAAAACCTTACCTTTATCTGTAAAAAAGAGCATAAATTCTCTGGTCGAAGCAACGAACAGGTGTTCAACAAAATCTGTGTCGTTGGTGGTTGTCCCTATTTTACCTTTACCACCACGCCTTTGACTTCGATAAAGAGATATGGAGTTTCTCTTTATATAGCCACTATGGGTAATGGTTACAACCATGTCTTCTTCAACGATCATGTCCTCCAGACTAATTTCCGTATCCTCTTCTATAATCTCTGTTCGCCTCTCGTCACCATACATCTGCTTTAATGCCATTAGCTCTTCCACAATGATATCCAAAACAAGCCTTTCATTTGCCAGGATCTGTTTATATTTCTCGATTAACTTTAGAATCTCCATATAATCTTCTATGATTTTTTCCTGTTCCAATGCAGTGAGTCTTTGTAACCTCATGTCCAGGATTGCCTGAGCCTGGAGATCAGACAAAGAAAATCTACTCATTAGGCTTTCCTTGGCGACCTTCGGGTTCGCGGAGGATTTGATAAGGGCTATGACTTCGTCCAGGTTTTCCAGGGCAATCCTTAAACCCTCAAGGATATGGGCCTTGTTCTCCGCCTTTTTTAATTCAAAAGATGTCCTTCTTGTGACGATCTCTTTTCGATGGTTTAAAAAATGGTATAGGACCTCTTTTAAGTTTAGGAGCATTGGTTGACCACCAACAATGGCCAGGATTATTATACCAAAGCTACCCTGCATTTGGGTGTATTGATAGAGTTGGTTAAGGATAGCCTTTGCAATCTCGTCCCTCTTTAATTCAATAACTATCCGCATTCCTTCTCTATCTGACTCGTCTCTTAGCTCTGAGATCCCCTCTATCTTCTTTTTCCTTGACAATTCAGCTATGCTTTCGATCAGTCTTGCTTTATTCACCTGGTAAGGAAGCTCTGAAATCACGATGCTTTCTTTACCACTGTCCTTATTCCTTTCGATAATTGCCCTGGCCCTTATATGTATTATTCCCCTTCCGGTTTTATAGGCTTCTTTTATACCTCTTTTGCCACAAATGAATCCAGCAGTAGGGAAATCAGGCCCATGGACCAACTCCATTAAGTCATCGATGCTAATATCTGGGTCATCTATTATGGCAATAATTCCATCTATCACTTCTACCAGGCTATGGGGCGGTATATTTGTGGCCATTCCAACGGCAATTCCAGAAGATCCGTTAATCAACAAATCCGGGAGTTTCGATGGAAGGACTGTGGGCTCCGTAAGGGAATTATCATAAGTTGGAACAAAATCAACGGTCTCTTTCTCAATATCCGACAGAAGTTCTGAAGCCAATCGGGTCATCCTTATTTCTGTATATCTCATGGCTGCCGGCGGATCTCCATCTACGGAACCAAAATTCCCCTGCCCATCAATCAAAGGATATCGCATTGAAAAATCCTGGGCCATACGGACTATAGTATCATACACAGCCACATCACCATGGGGATGATACTTTCCGCGCCCTGCCTACAATGACGCTCATTGCATAATCCATATAGGATTTTTTCATTTCATCTTCAATACTTACAGGTATCTTCTGTTGATGTAAATGCATATGCTCCTCAAAGATCGGTTCACAGTTGACAGTTGATCGGATTTAGTATTAGCATCAGGGAAAATCACAGTTCCGTTATAATCTAATCGATAGACACTGAACTGATAACCGTTAACTGATAACCAATAGGTTATATGTCCAAATTCCTGACATCCATGGCATGTTTATAGATGAATTCCCTTCTGGGTTCAACCTGGTCTCCCATCAGGACAGTAAATATGTCATCTGCCACAATAGCATCTTCCGTCTTCACCTGCAGTAAGGTCCTTGTTTCAGGGTTCATTGTGGTTTCCCAGAGCTGATCTGGGTTCATCTCGCCCAAACCCTTGTATCTCTGTATCTCGTGGCCTTTCTTTGCAACTGAGAGTATATATTGAAGTACTTCTTCTAAGTTCTTTGCCTCAAACCTGCTTCCATTGTCTTCAATGATGAGGGGTGGTTTGTTGGTAATTCCGAAGCTTTTGGACAACTTTCGAAGTTCTTCAAATTCCGGGGAATTCAAAAGGCTAAAGTCTATAATGGTTTCCTTAGGAGCTCCATTTTTCCAGGAGGTACAATTGGCTTTAAAACAATTATGTTCCATATCATCCGATAATTCAAATTCAATCCGCGGAGCCTCTGACTGTAATACACCGATTTGAGCCTTAATGTCTTCTATCATACTTGCCAGTTTCTTCTGGTCATTTAATGTCTCTTTAGTAAAGGCATGATCCTGAGCCAAGATATTAATAATACTTCCATCCTTACTTTTTTTCTCAACCTTTTCTAGAATCTTTTTGTATCTAATTACCTTTTTCATTAAACCTGCCAATCGACTGCCTGAGATGGTGCCCTGTGTTTCAGTCGTGACCAGTTTTACATTCTCCACTCCAGACTCCAATAGGTAGTTTTCCATGGAGGCCTCGTCCTTTATGTACCTATTCTGTTTCCCTTTCTTAACCTTGAATAAAGGGGGTTGAGCTATATAAAGATACCCCTTTTCTATAAGATCGGGCATTTGGCGGTAAAAAAAGGTCAAAAGCAATGTTCGGATATGAGATCCGTCTACATCGGCGTCGGTCATGATGATGATGTTATGATAACGAAGTTTGTCCAGGTTAAAATCCTCTTTACCTATACCTGTCCCCAGGGCGGTAATAAGGGTTCTTATCTCTTGACTTTCCAACATCTTGTCGAATCGGGCCTTTTCCACATTCAGTATCTTTCCCCTTAGGGGTAGAATTGCCTGGTTTCTTCTGTCCCTTCCCTGCTTTGCAGATCCTCCTGCAGATTCACCCTCAACCAAATACAACTCACTTCTGCCAGGATCCCTTTCTTGACAATCGGCTAATTTGCCTGGTAATGAACTGACCTCAAGGGCACTTTTTCTCCTGACCAGCTCTTTGGCTTTTTTGGCTGCCTCTCGAGCTCTGGCTGCATCGATGGCTTTTGACACGATTTTTCTGGCAATAGCAGGATTTTCTTCGAAATAAGTTCCTAACTTCTCGTTGAGAAAGCCCTCTACCACTCCTTTAATCTCACTGTTGCCCAGTTTTGTTTTGGTTTGGCCTTCAAACTGGGGAGACGGGAGTTTGATACTAATAACTGCAGTTAACCCCTCCCTGATATCCTCACCGCTCAGGCTCTCCTTGAGGTCCTTCATTAACTGGTTGTTGATGGCGTAAGAATTAACTGTACGGGTAATGGCCGATTTAAATCCACTGAGATGGGTTCCCCCTTCATAAGTATTAATTGTATTTGCAAAGGAAAAGATGTTTTCAGTATAGCCCTGATTGTACTGAAGGGCAATCTCTATGGAGACGTCCTCCTTCTCTCCTTCAAAATATAGGGGTTTAGGGTGTATTACGGTCTTATTCTTACTCAGGTGTTCAACAAAAGACACAACACCTCCTTTGTAATGAAACTCGTGTTTTTTCTCTGACCGTTCATCCTCAATGGTAATAAGGATACCTTTGTTTAGAAAGGAGAGTTCTCGAAATCTTTGAGATAAGGTATCAAAATTGAACTCAATGTCTTCAAATATCTGATTATCCGGCTTGAAGGTAATTTTTGTTCCCATTCGTTTGGTTTTTCCTATGACCTCTAGTTTTGTCTTGGGGGTACCCCTTTCATAAAGCTGGTGGTATACGTTGCCGCCGCGTCTGATTTCTAGCTCTAGATACTCGGAAAGGGCATTTACTACAGAGATTCCAACTCCGTGTAACCCTCCGGACACTTTATAGCTTTCATGATCAAATTTGCCCCCTGAATGTAGTGTGGTCATCACCACCTCTGCCGCCGGTTTCCCTTCCGTCTTATGCAAGTCCACAGGGATACCCCTGCCGTTATCTTCAACAGTAAAGCTGTTATCTATGTGTATAATAGTATCTATTCTGTTGCAATGTCCAGCCAGGGCCTCGTCAATGCTATTATCAATCACTTCATAGACCAGATGATGGAGACCCCTTATGCCTGTTGATCCAATATACATTGCAGGTCTCTTTTTAACTGCTTCAAGCCCTTGCAAGACCTTAATTTTATCGGCGTTATAAGCACTGCTCATGTTTGCTCCAATGGAAATATTTTATTTTTGAGGATGACCTTAATTAGTTGGTGTTGAAAAATTCCCTTTTCCGCTCTTTGGTGCAGGTTTTTTGACCCACCTATGAATCGCTTCAGGCATTTTAAAAACGGTTCACGGTTTAACGGTGAACGATTCAATGATCCTGCTCATGTTCCCTCCAAAGGGAATATTTCATTTTTCAGTACTTTATAGTCTACAACATAATGTAGTAAAAGTAAATTAAAATACTACATATGGTATAAAAACCTTAAATATGTAAAATAAAATCCGGAAAGCCCTAAGCGGATTGTTGATCGTGGTTCGCGTCAGGAGACCGACACTAAAGTTAGAGTTTGGTAATTATGGACTTACCGTCCCTTTAATGTTTCTATAATCCTATCCAGGTCATCCAGGGAATAAAACTCGATTTCTATCTTTCCCCTTCCCCCTTTTCTGGCAACTATCTTTACCTGGGTCCCAAATTGCTTTATAAGCTCATTTTTAATGGCATCTAAATGGATATCCTTGTCTCTTTCCAGTGGTTTGTTTTTTTTCTCCTTTTTTAATCCCCTGACCATCTTCTCTGTCTGCCTGACGGAAAGCCCCCTCTTTAAAACCTGTCTGTAAGCCTCTCTCTGTTTTACCGGGGTTTCCAGGCTTAAGAATGCCCTTGCATGTCCCATAGTGACAACATCTCTTGATAGACCATCCCTTATCTCCAGAGGAAGCTTTAATAAACGAAGGTAGTTGGTAATTGTGGATCTATCCTTCCCAACCCTTTTTGCAACCTCTTCTTGAGTCAAGGTGAATTCTTTCGTGAGTTGTTTGTATGCTTCCGCCTCTTCCAGGCAACTCAGATCTTCCCTTTGGATATTCTCAATCAAAGAAAGTTCCAGGACTTCGGTATCGGAAGCCTTCTTTACAATTACAGGAACTTCTGTGATGCCAGCCCTCTTGGCAGCCCGCCACCTTCTCTCTCCTGCAATCAACTCATAACCATCCCCAACATCTCTGACGATTAAGGGCTGAATAATTCCCTTCTCTTTTATCGAGACAACGAGTTCTTCTATCCCGGCCTCATCAAATCCTTTTCTTGGCTGAAATTTATTGGGTTTAATGTCTTCCACATTGCAGTAAACATAGTTGTCTTTGTCATCATACTGGTTAATCTCTGGGATTAATGCGCCCAATCCCTTCCCTAGTACCTTTCTCTTAGTCACTGCCCTGTCCTTCCGTTATTCATAATTTGATGAACTCGTAAAAAGTCAAAATTGGGATGGCAAAGTAAAAAGCTCCAGATGCAAGGCGTGCAAATCCGAAGGCATACTTAGGGGTACGCCGCAATGACAAAGGATGCAGCGGAACGCCGCAGATGGACTTTTTACAAAGCCATCATAATTTCTTCTGCCAATTGTAGATAGCTCCTCGCCCCTTTACAGTTTATGTCATAGATTAAAATTGGTTTGCCAAAGCTTGGGCATTCAGCCAACTTTACATTTCTTGGTATCATAACGTTAAAGACCTTATCCTTGAAATGTGTCTTTACTTCTTCGACAACCTGTTGACAGAGATTATTTCGGTTATCAAACATAGTCAGCAGTAATCCTTCGATTTCCAGCCTGGGATTTAAACGTTTTTTAACTAGCCGTACCGTCCTTAAAAGCCTGCTTAGGCCTTCCAGGGCATAGTATTCACACTGAACAGGCATTAGGATTGAGTCGGCCGCTGCAAGAGAATTAAGGGTTAGCAGCCCCAGGGATGGAGGGCAGTCAATGAGGATATAGTCGTACTTATTCTCTATTTTTTGAATGATTTTACAGAGCTTTAACTCCCTTGAAGGGAGGTTGACCAGTTCGATCTCAGCTCCAGTAAGATCAATATTTGAGGGTAGTACGTCGAGGAAAGTCAATTCTGTCTTTTTTATGACATCCTCAACATCCTTCTCTTCCATAAGGGCATGATAGATATTCTCTTTAATCTCATCTTTGTTGAGACCGACCCCGCTAGAGGCGTTTCCTTGGGGGTCTATATCGATTAAGAGAGTCTGCTTTTCAGCCACAGCAAGAGAAGCAGCCAGGTTAACGGCTGTAGTGGTTTTGCCTACCCCGCCTTTTTGATTTGCTATACAGATAATTTTTCTCAATATTTTACTCCAGCACAGCCACTGGGAAATTTACATAACCATCAGGTGTATTTGTAATTGGATGCTGTGCCCCGTTGGTTATCTTCGGCACTGTCTCCGAGACATAAGTGTCCAGCTCCTTCATTGAGACCCTGTTATCCTTGATTAAGTCAGCTTTTCCGTTTATCCCCTCAATTATGGCATAAGTAAATGCCCCATGTTTCCATTTATCGGATTCCTGCGAAAGCTCCCTGCCACGGCTTGATGTGAATATCACTGCATTTGCCTCCTGAAGCTCCTTTACAAAACGGTCATTATCAACACCCCTTGTCTTCTTTCCAGCCACACCTTCTGAATGGCAGGTGTCTGCAAATATGAGTTTTTTAGACGGCAAATCCAGTATAGCCTTCAACTCCCTCCATGGTATAGCCTTTGATTTCTTTATCGCACCGTCATTCATTATTACTGCATCAGCAGGCAAAAAATAGAAATCCCCCTTATCATCATTTATCCCATGCCCTGCTATAAACAAAAGGACAATATCATTTGCAGAAGCCTTGCTTAAGTAGCTCAGGTTATCAAGGATGCTGTCATAGGTCGGCTTTATTGAACTGCTGTCACTGATGATAAGGCTGTTTATTTCATGGAATAATCTTCCCTTCTGGCTTTTAAATGCCTCAATAATCCCTTCTGCATCTGCAACCGCATAAGAGAGCGGGGTTAGATTCTTATCCTGATATCTGTTTATGCCTATGGAGAGTATCCAGAGATTTGGGAGGATTGCTTCTGACAGGCGGGACGCCTGTCCTACCAGTGCAGAATATATGCGGATGGATTTTCTCCCTTCTGAAAAGCCATTGAATGCAGTAACTTCGAGTAGATTCTCTCCAATATCCAGTGAAATAGGTATCTTTATATCAAGTGTCTTTTTGCCTTCGGGAATGTCAATTGCGCCTTCCTTGAGGGTGATCTTTACACCCCTTGTTTCTCCGGATGCAGCGACCCTTCCGTTTACATAGACCATTACCTTTTTTATTGTCTGATTCCTGTCTTCAACATAAAGGGATAGGTCAGAGGTATTAGAGCCGATTTTCTTTCCATCCTCAGGGGATTTGATAACAATAAAGGGAGGCTCTATGTTCTGGATTGAAGCAGCTGTTGGTTTTTCTTTTTCAATACCAACTACATCTGTAATTGCCTTCTGTGAATCACCAAGCCTCAATGCCGCTTCAACAATCTGAGGCTTATAGAATGCAGAGCGATACTGGTCTATGCCGTAGACATTGTTTCCGATGTGGACATTAAGATGCTTGTCTCCATTGGCAGAGGAGTTGTAATATCCTTCAGGGGTGATGACAATCCACTCGCCGTCGCTGAAGCTTATCATCTTCGCGATCTCTTTGCCTGTGCCTGAATCCCAGACGCGAACCGTCCCGTCCTGACTGCTGGACAGGACGTTCTTCCCGTTATTGGTAAATATTACTGACGTGACGTAATTTATATGCCCTTCGAGTTTTACCAACCTGCCGGAAGAAATTTCCACTATTTCTCCCTGTTGCTGCCCTCTATCAGTCCGCTCTCCATAAGCGACGAAGCGATTCATGTCAGGGGAAAAGGCCTTTGGACCGAAACCGATAAGATTGCTGTAGTCCCGGCGCTGGTTTCCGGTTGAAACCTCGATAAGTTGACGACTAGCAAGAAGATAATTCCCGTCAGGAGAAAGGACGGGTGATTGGGCGCCGCCAGTAACGGTAATGGTC
>WOUX01000059.1 GCA_009773075.1 bacterium
AAATAAAATCTTATTTTCATGCTTCGTGGTGCCACACGAGGCATGGGGGTTTTTTGCGACTTTATCAAAGTTAGACCCGAAAGGAAATCGCTAGCTATTACGGATAAAAAGGAGTAAGAGATGGGGGAGAATGCTAAATGGTGGATAATTGTTATATTGAGCTCTTTGTGGTTCATGGTTTTGACACATCCTGTCTTGGCTGAAGTAACTGCCCAGACCTCTGGTGCAGGAAGTAATGCCCATGCCTGGTGGTTTTGGCCTGTTGTCCTTTTTGTAGTCACCCTTGTCATGGGAATTTTAGCGGTACTGGGAGGGGTTGGCGGTGGTGTTCTTTTTGTACCCATTATCAGTGGTTTTTTCCCTTTTCATCTGGATTTTGTCAGAGGTGCGGGTCTTTTGGTAGCTCTGGCTGGTGCACTGGCCGCAGGTCCTGGACTCCTGAGGCTAAACCTTGCCAGCCTGAGACTCGCCATCCCGGTAGCGTTGATTGCTTCGACCTGTGCTATCATAGGGGCTATGATCGGATTGGCTCTCCCCACTAATATCGTCCAAACAGCCCTGGGGGCCACTATCATTGGCATTTGTGTCCTTATGTTGACGGCTAAGAAATCGGAATTCCCGGATGTGCCTCAATCTGATATGCTCTCCTCTGCCTTGCGGATATATGGGGTCTACCGAGAGGAAAGCACAGGACAGGTCATTAACTGGAAAATACACCGGACCCCCCTGGGCCTTACTTTATTCGTTGCCATCGGTATCATGGCTGGTATGTTTGGTCTTGGGGCTGGTTGGGCTAACGTTCCTGCACTCAATCTTATAATGGGTGTTCCCTTGAAGATAAGCGTAGCCACCAGTAAGTTCCTTCTCTCGATCACCGATACGTCAGCAGCCTGGATATACTTGAATAAAGGGTGCGTTATACCAATGATAGTAGTTCCCTCTCTGGTAGGGATTATGCTTGGTTCCTTTATAGGAGTTCCTCTTCTTAAGGTGGCCAAGCCTTCAGGTGTTCGCTGGATAGTTATATGTATGCTGGCATTTGCAGGGATCAAGGCACTAGGCAAGGGTTTAGGCTTTTAAATAAAGACACTTTCAGGAAAATAACAAGGTAAGACTCAAGGAGAAAAACAATGACTGACAAATCACAAACCTCATTAGGGGCAGGACCCGAACAGGTTCTTTATGCCAAAGTTTTGAGAAAAGGTATGTATCTGGGCCTTGCGATTCTCTTCATTACCTTTGCTATCTACGCTTTAGGCATTATAAAGCCCTATATCCCCAAGGACAAGATCTCCATCTATTGCGCCATGAACGTCCATGATTATCTTTATTATGCCAACATCAAAGATGGTTGGAGCTGGCTTGGAATGTTGAGGTATAGTGAGTTTATCAACTTCATAGGGATTGTTATCCTTGCTGGTGTTACTATCATTTGCTACATTGCGATCATACCTGTTCTCTTGAAAAACAACGACAAGCTATATGCAACCATGGCTCTGCTGGAAGTGGTTATCCTTGGCTTGGCAGCCAGTGGTATCCTGGCGGTAGGGCACTAAGGGGGTATGGGAGGAACGATTACCATGCCCTTCCTTCCTATCCAGTGACCATAGGCGATCGAGTCCCTGTTTATCCTCCTGTGTAGGTCTTCATTTTCACATTTCTTGGCAAACTTTTTCTGTTCTAATCAAAAGGATTCCCTTCTTTAGTCATCTGGTCCCAATGAGAGCTTTGGTTTTTCCTTGTCTTTTCCCATTACTCTGCTATAGTAACCAAAGATAATATCTATTGAATCCCGAAGGAAAAGGCAGTCTTCCCTGTTGATTTTAGGGGTATCATTGATGGAAATTGAGGAAAATAAAACCTACTGGCCAATCGACCATCTCAGGATGGATATTAGAGAGCTTATTGATGGAATTCCAGTAGGAGTAGCCCTTATCTCTCCAGACTTACGCATTCACGCCATTAACAGAGCCATGGAAAGCCTTACTGGTTTCAACAGGAAGGAAGTTTATGGTGTCCCCTGCCGTTATATTATGAAAAATAACCTATGTACGAGAGAGCGTCCTGCTAGAAATATTCTGGCGAAAGAAGATCAGATCAGGGCTGAAGGGGATATCATTAATCTGGTTCGGCAGAAGGTACCCGTCATAATCAATCTTTCGCCATTGAAGGACCATGATGGCAAACCTATCGGCGTTATTGAAACAGTCGAAGATATCTCTCTGGTCAGGGAGTTTGATCAAAAGATCCAGGGACCATCCAGCTACCATAACATCATCGGTCACAGCCCTCAGATGGAAGAAATATTCAAAACCTTGCAGCTTATTTCTCAAACCGATTCTTCGGTTTTGATAACAGGCGAAACAGGTACAGGTAAGGATTTACTGGCTGAGGCAATCCATCTCTCCTCAATGCGGGCCAAGGGACCTTTTATCAAGATAAATTGCGGTGCGCTGCCCGAAAACCTTTTGGAATCTGAATTATTTGGACATAAGAGGGGTGCATTTACCGGAGCAGTTGAAGATAAACAGGGGCGCTTTCGTATGGCTAACAATGGGACTATCTATCTCACAGAGATAGGCGATCTCCCTTTATCCCTCCAGGTTAAGCTCCTCACTTTTTTGGATGATAAAGAATTTTACCCTCTTGGGAGTAATAAACCGGTAAAATCGGATGCAAGGGTTATTGCCGCAACGCATAGGGATTTAAATGAGATGGTAAGACAGGGGACATTTCGAGAAGACCTTAAGTTTAGGTTGAAGGTTATCCGTATAGAGTTACCCCCTCTGAGGGAAAGGGGGGATGACGTCAGGTTGTTAATGAATAATTTTCTGCAGCATTTTTCTAAAAAATTTAACAAGCGGATAACCGGATTTTCCTTGAATTCCATTCCCATCATGTTAAATTACACATACCCTGGTAATGTACGGGAGCTGAGAAACATTGTCGAATTTGCCGTGAATCTATGTCAGGATGAGGTAATTCGCCGTGAACACTTGCCTTCCTATTTACATGAATCTATAACCATGGGTGTACCCGTGTCTGATAATCTAGCAGCCACCTCTTCAGTTAATACGTCAACGCCCCTTATGTATAGAGAATCCCTTTACAAAGCCACCAGTCATTTTGATTGGGAGAAGATTGAGCGACAGATGATCACTGAGGCTCTTGCTCAATCCAGGGGCAATCGAACAGGTTCAGCTAAACTTCTGGGATGGGGGAGGGCAACCTTTTATCGAAAGCTGAAAAAGTACAAACTTGGATAAAGATTTGTAGTAACTACTCAGGTAGATAGACTGAAGTTTAGGCTATAGACTATTAGCCTGTAGACTATTAGCCTACTTCAGCCTTCAGCCTACAGACTATTAGGCTACTACAGCCTTCAGCCTAAACACCTGGGCACTTACCATTTGTAGTAGTTAAGCATGTGTTCCAGGGCAATCTTGGGAAACAGATAACAATGATGGGAAAAATCCTCATAACCATCTATGAAGAAGATGTTGCACCTCGTTTTGATCTTTCCTCTGAAGTATTCATAGCCTCTTTAAATGATAAAAGAGAGATCATTGAAAGAAAAACTATAGTCTTAACCTCTGCCTCTCCGGAAGAACTATGTCATATGATTCTCTCACAGGGTATAACCCATCTTATATGTGGCGGGATTGAAGATGAATTCTATCAATACCTCAACTGGAAGAAGGTGGAGATCATAGATTCAGTGATCGGTCATTATCAAGAGGTTTTAGATCTCTTTTTAAAGGGCAGTCTGGAGCAAGGAACCAATCTCATGTTTCAAAAAAGTCAGGGGTAAAGGGTTATGGTCTGGATTAAAGAAAGGTTTCACAAGTGGACAAGAATAGGGACACCTGATTCTCTTTATAACGATGAACCGCCACAAAAGCACTATGACAGGTTGCGTAGAAACCTGATGATAATTATTCTCTCTATGGCATTAACCCCCATGATATTAATGGCTATCATAAATTATCATCAATACAGGAATGCCATAAGGGATGAAACGATTAAACCCATCCAGAGTTTGTTAACCAACCTTAAACATGTTCTCGACATATTCCTTGCAGAAAGAAAGTCTTCTCTTAATCTAATAGCCAATTCTTACGATTTTGAAGAAATCAATAATCAGGCAAAGTTGAACAAGATATTTATGGTTCTACGAGAAGAATTCAAGGAATTTGTTGATATAGGTGTCATCGATTCTTCAGGGCTGCAAAAAACATACGTTGGGCCCTATAACCTGAAGGGTAAAGATTACAAAGATCAGAGCTGGTTCAAAGAAGTAATGGTTCGCAATGAATATATAAGCGATGTTTTTATGGGCTACAGGAGGTTCCCTCACTTTGTTATAGCAGTGAAAAGAGACCTTCACAATGGAGAATTTTGGGTTATTCGGGCCACAATTGATACAGCAAAATTTAATCGTATTATCACCTCCATGGAGTTAGAACCTGAGAGTGACCTCTTTTTAATCAACCAGGATGGAATCCTACAAACACCGTCTAGGTACCATGGAAATGTACTGGATAAGTACCCTCTGTCTATGCCAGTTCTAACTCAGATTTCCAGTGCTGTTGTTCAGGAAACATACGTTTCTAAAGGATATCAGACCTTAATAGGGTACGCCTGTCTGGATATAAAGCCTTTTATCCTGATCTTCATTAAGAAGCCAGGGGAGATTATGAAGACATGGTTTGCCTTAAAGAGCGAGTTGTTCTGGGTGCTTTTTTTTAGTTGTATCTTAATCATTGGGGCTACTTACGGAATAGTAAAAACCCTTGTAAGACACATCCAGGAATCCGATGAACGTAGGGGAACCGCCCTTCGTGAGGCGCAATACGCCAATAAGCTGGCGTCTGTTGGAAGATTGGCTGCGGGCGTTTCTCACGAGATCAATAATCCCCTGGCTATAATTAATGAAAAGGCTGGTTTAATGAAGGACATTATTGAACGCAGTGAGGAGTTTCCGGAAAGAGAGAAGTTCCTTAAATTGATAGGCTCTATTCATGGCTCTGTAGAACGCTCCAAGGTAGTTACCCATCGACTCTTAAGCTTTGCTAAGAGAATGGATGTGGCTTTAGAAAACATTGATCTGGCAGATCTCCTCAAAGAGGTTATTGGATTTCTTGAAAGAGAAGCCTTCCACAGGAATATAGACTTGAGATTAAATTTTGATCCAAAACTTCCTAGAATAATAAGCGATAAGGGACAGCTTCAACAGGTCTTTCTCAATATAATTACTAACGCGTTTGAGGCTGTGGAAAATGGTGGAATGGTTCATATCATAACCTCTATTAAGGATGAGAGCTACGTGCAGGTTGTTGTTCAAGATAACGGTCAAGGTATTCCCGAGAAATACCTTCCCCACATCTTTGAACCCTTTTTTACCACAAAGAAGAAATACGGAACAGGTCTGGGGTTGTCTATAACATATGGAATTGTACAGAAGCTTGGGGGGGACCTTACCGTGCAAAGTAAGGAGGGAGATGGTACTACCTTTACTGTAATTATCCCGACAAAGAGTAAACCATATTTGGAAGAGGGTAACCATGTCTAATCTAAGGGTACTGCTTGTTGACGACGAAGAGGAGTTTGTAACTACACTGTCGGAGAGACTGAGTTTAAGAGGCATTGAAACGGAAGTAGCTTACAACGGTGAAAATGCCCTGGCTAAAATGAATCAAAGAACTCCGGATATTGTTATTCTAGATGTCATGATGCCGGGATTAAGCGGACTCGATGTTCTCAGACAGATTAAGGAAACATTACCTGATATTCCAGTGATTCTGCTCACAGGGCGTGGCTCCACCAGAGAAGGAATCGATGGCATGAAACAGGGTGCTTTTGATTACTTGATGAAGCCTGTTGATATCGAAGATTTAATAAAGAAGATGAATGAAGCTATGAAAAGAAGGTAGGGAATTTTATATAACCAGTAGGACAGGCGTCCCGCCTGTCAAATGGGTATCTTTAGGTGAAAAGAACAGATGATCGACTTCTTAAAATTAAAGAAATTGCTTTTATTGGCAAGGTAACCGCCAGCCTTTCTCATGAGATTAAAAATATACTGGCTACTATCAATGAGTCATCAGGGCTAGTTGGTGATCTTTTAATTAAAGGAGATCAGAAGAAAATCCCCGATTTCACCAGACTGGCTCAGCTCAATATAAATATTCAGGAACAGGTCAAAAGGTGCGTAAAGGTAATCAAGCGCTTAAATCGATTTGCCCATAGTATGGACGAGGAGGCGTCTTATTCTGACCTCAATGATATTATTCTTCTAACAGTAGATATTGCAAAAAGATTGGCTAGATTGAAAGGGGTGGGTTTGGAAACTATACCTACAAATAACCCAATAATAAATATACACGATGATCCATTCAAAATAGAACAGATACTCTTTGGTTGTATAGAATACTTGCTGGATTTGCCGGCGAAGAAAAACCTAATTTCCATAACCGCTAGACAGAATAAGGATGATACTTCCATAATCATCTCAGATGATTCCTCAAGAGTAAGCCCCTCTTGCGGGGATAATGGGATAGAGAAGACGAGCGATTTACAGATGACATTCCTAAATATATTGATGAACGAAATCGGAGGTTCTGTAAAT
>WOUX01000060.1 GCA_009773075.1 bacterium
CAACTCCCATTTCTCTCAACCTTGGGTTCTCTTTTGGTGATACTATACCACCTATCAGGATGGGTATATCATCAAATCCAAATTCTTTCAGAGCTGATTTTACTTTTGATACAAGGGTTACCGCCCCACCAGCATGTATGCTAAGTCCAATAATGTCCACTCCCTCATCGTTTGCAGCTTGGGCTATTTCCTTTGGTGTACGATCAACTCCTAAGTAAACCACCTCCATGCCAGCATCTCTCAATGCTTTTGCCAAAATATTAATACCTCTCAGATGACCATCTAAACCTGGTTTAGCTAAAAGAATCCTGATTTTTTTCTTCATGCATAACCCCTCATTACAGACTCTGCAGTTTTTGCTCCTATTCTAGGTACAATCTTCTACACCAACTCCCCTCTCCCAGGCTTGTCTAACCTCCCCTAATGTTGCTAATGCCTTATAGGCTTCTACCATAGACAACATGAAGTGCTTTCTCAACTGATTTCTGATCTCTCTTTCTCTTGATTTCTTTCAGGAATACGATTTGTCTCTCTTCAAAGCCAGGATCTATTTCAAAAAGCTCTAACTCGTGTTCTCGTTGTTCTTCAAGTGTAAACGCATTTAACCCCACGAGGGTTTGCTCTCCTCTTTCTATTTTTTTCTGCTTCTCATATGCAGCCGTGAGGTAATTCTCTTGTATCCACTGCCATGCCTTAACCGCTCCTCCTCTTTGGTCTACTTCCTCGATGATTTCAAAGCACTTTCTTTCTAACTCATCCGTGAAGGCTTCGACACAATAGGATCCACCCAGTGGATCTATTGTATTAGTAACGCCGCTTTCATGAGCAATGATCTGCTGAGTTCGCAAGGCAATCAAAGCTGCTTCAGGGGTAGGAGCGGTAAATGCCTCATCGTAAGAATTTGTATGGAGAGAGTTGCAGCCACCTAAAACTGCAGCAAGGGCCTGTATGGTAGTTCTTATTATGTTATTCAGAGGTTGTTGTGCCAACAAGGAGCTGCCGGATGTCTGAACATGATAACGTAAATACCAACTTCTTTCATTTTTTGCATGAAACCTACCTTTCATTATCTTTGCCCATACCCTCCTTGCTGCTCGGAATTTAGCAACTTCTTCTAAAAAATCTGTTTCGCAGCTGAAAAAGAAACTCAACCGTTGAGCAAATGAATCAACATCCATCCCCCTGTTAATGAAGTCTTCTACATATGCTATACCATCAGAANNNNGTAGCGCCGCCTTCTCGAACGTGATAACCAACAATACTCAAAGGATTCCACAGAGGCATGTATTTCGTGGCGAATTCTACTGCATCTCCATGCACTTTCATTCTTAAAGGCAATGAGGCCATTCTAAACCAGTTACAGGAGTGAGAGTTGTTAATACAATCGTTCTGTATAGTTCCCCTCAACATGTGGAGACTGCAACCTCGCTTCTCTGCCATAGCGATATACATTGGAAACAAGAAGGGATGCGGCGTAATAAGACTTACTGAGATTTTCTCAATGTCTATCCCGTCAAACAGGTTTTCCATATCTAAGAGAGTATCAATCGCAGTTCCGTTGACTCCAACCTGGCCAAGGGATATCTCGTCATCTGAATCTCTGACACTCAAAGTAGGGGGATCAAAGACCGGGTTCAATCCTGTTTCTCCATGGGCAATAAGATTTTTCAATATCCTATTAGACTCCGTACCACCCATTGCGCCGGAAACCAGGCGATGAGTCCATAGTTGTCCTCGATAGCCAGTAGGTCTGATCCCCCTTGTAAAGGGATACCGTCCCGGGAAACCAAGGTCCTTCAAATAGTCCAGATTCTTGATATCTTCTGGGATGTAAACCCTTTTAACATTGTCAATCGAAGAGGTAGAAAAACCTTCCTTACGTTCACACATTCTTTCAAGAACAGGTTTTACACAGTTCTCTTCCCAATCAATTCTCTCTTTTTTGAGTCTTGTTGTTCCGTGCTGATTATTCAAACCCTATACCCCCTCCAATATTTACTGACAGCAAAGTTTATTCTGACTTTATCCATCCTGTTAAAGTCACGTATTTTCCACTGACTGGGTCGGCTTTGTAAATCTTTGATGCATTCCCGCCTTTATGGTTTCCTGAACTGAATGTGACAGGTGCAAGAAGACCACCGGTATCATAATTCTTAAGGCTCTCAAGGGCATCTATCATGGCATCTTCATCCAGGTTTCTGCCGGCTTTTTTGAACCCTTCAGCTAAAATATTTCCAACGGCCCATCCATACGAAAACGATGTACCGCGGTAAGGTTTCTCAGTCCCTGGATGGTACCTCAAAGTAACCTTCCTCATCTTCTGCACTTCGAGTCCTTCACCATACCACGGAGATATGGCGTGTACTATATAGGCTTGATTTGCAGCGTCACCAATCTCATTAAGACCCTCGGCAAGCATTGCTCCCCAGCTATTGAAAACCGGTATGTTTATTCCAAACTTCTTTAATTCTCTCACCAATGTAACTGCCGAAGAGGTGATTGTTCCGATATTCATCACGCAGTTGACCCCATTCTTCTTCAAGCTCATCACCTGTGAGCTTGCATCAACTGCACCTGCCATCAGTATTTCTCTTGTGACAGGTTCTATGTTGTATTCCTTTAACCTCGGCAATGCAGCTCTCAGGTCAGTCTTTCCGGCCTCAGTGTCAGGAAGGACTATCCCAATCCTCGGATTCTTCAGTTTATATTCTCTGATAATATAGTCTGTAAGAGCTCTTATCTGTCCCTCATAGGTATCACAGGTAATAAATAGATATCTTTTATAGGGGTTAACGGCAAGTTCGGTGAATGGCAAACATATGGTAGGTAATTTCTCCTTCTGAAATTTTCCCCAGAGTGGCGGAACAAAACTCGCTGAACCAGGACCGCATAGTGCAAATATCCTGTCTCTGTAAACCAGCTTCTTAAATGCCGCGATGGCAGCAGGGATTGAATAGCGGTCATCTTCTGAAATTACCTCTAGCTGTCTTCCATGAATACCTCCCTGTTCATTCTTCAAACTTTGGATTACACTATCTGGGGCATAATTTGCTAATGATACAATGCCAATTTTTATATTTTCTTGAAAAAATCTTTTACCAGATAATTACCTTGCGTTTGAACGTTGCCCTTCTCTGTGAGCCTCTCTGAACTTAATCAGCTTGTCATCAGTACCAGGTAGAAAATTCGTATTCTCGGCTCTTGCATCCTCCGTATGCCTCCAATTATCAAGTCCTCTCGTTCGCATCTATAGCTCGTTTATCCTAAAAAATACGTAATATTACCAAAAATTCCTTGTATGTCAACAGTTAAAATGGAGAATTCTAATAAAATGTTCCCTGTCCGCCTCCCACTGCCACAAACAGGATGGAATAAATTATTTTGTTTTGCGTTGGTGGTTTTGCCTTGTATCTGGAAATTAAATGCTGTATTAATGCTAAAAGGTGAACCTTTGCTCTTCGGATACTAAATACCTTGAATTAATAGGCTTAATGGGTTATGAAATTTATTGCTGACAGAATGCTAGGTAAACTCGCTAAGTTATTAAGAATCCTGGGTTTTGATACTCTCTACTCCAATAGGATTGATTTTAAGGAACTCCTCAGGGTCGCAAGAGAAAAAGGACGAATCATCTTAACCAAAAACACCCTTATAAAGAAGAAAGTAGGAAAGCATAGGTTCTTGTTTATAAATGACAACGACCCTAAAAAGCAACTAAAAGAGATCATTACCAATCTGAGTTTAGAGATAGAACCAGACAAAATCTTTACCCGTTGTCTCCTGTGTAACAATAAGCTAAAAGAAATACAAAGAGAAGATGCAGGGGGAAAGGTTCCCGATTATATCTTCGAGAGCCACAGAGATTTCTCATTTTGTGACAAATGTGAAAGGATATTTTGGAAAGGCACACACCACAAGCATATGCTTACTGTTTTGAAAGAGTGTTTTCCCTGTGGGTCTCATCATAGATATGTGACTACTCAGGCACAAAGTGGCAAAGGGACATAGGCACAAAAAACAGGCTAATAGCCTGTAGCCTATAGGCTAATAGGCTAGAAAACTCGTGTCTTTGGTGCTCTGTGCCTCTGTGCCTACCTGAATAGTTACAAAAAAGGATAAGAATCTGGTTTTAATCGCACGGATATGACAGAGACCTTTTGCTGAGAAGAGTGACAATGCTATACGAGATAGCGAAGCTAATAATATCTCCTTTCTTCAACTCTTACATCAGGCTGGACATTGTAGGACACAAAAATATCCCCAGATCAGGAGGGGTAATCCTCGCACCAAATCATATAAGCTACTTAGATCCCATCCTATTAGGGGTGGCGATTAAAAGAAAAGTTTATTCAATGGCAAAGGGAGAACTATTTAAAAACGCCATTTTGAGATTCGTTATGACCCATCTGAAAGCATTTCCGGTAAAAAGGGGAAGGATGGATCGGTATGCCCTCAAACGTTCTCTCCAAATATTAAATCAAGGCAAGGTACTCAATATGTTTCCCGAGGGCACTATTCCTCTAAATAGCAATACGATAGAAGGAAAGCCTGGAGTGGTGTGGTTAGCCCTGAAGGCAAATGTGCCGGTTGTGCCGGTGAAGATAACAGGGTCCGATAAGTTACTCCCTGACGGAAAGGTTTTTCCTAAGATGGGTCGAGCAAGAATTGTCTTCGGACAACCGATCTCCTTTGAGACTAAGGACAATACGTATAAAAAAAATAAGAAAAGAATAACCGAGAAGATAATGGAAGAGATAGAAAAACTATAAATTCATCTCTATGTAAAGGAGGGAAAAGGTGAAATTTGAGAAGATAATATTTGAGAAGGACAACGGAGTTGCTACAATAACGTTAAATAATCCAGAAGCACGCAACTCCATGACTGAAAAGATGGCGGACGAGTTTTCTTCTGCCCTGGATTTGCTCAAGAAGGATAAAGATATAAGGGTTGTGGTTATAACTGGAGCAGGAAAGGCCTTTTGTTCTGGAGCCGACTTGAAGGCAGGGACTTTCCCTGATGGGGAAATAAGCCCTATAGACAAAAAGGATTCTGCAAAAAACTTCTACAGAAAGTTTCTGGCTATTCGGGAATTGGACATCCCTGTTATTGCCTCGGTGAACGGTCCCGCAATAGGGGCGGGGTGCTGTCTCACGTTACTCAGTGATATAAGGATTGCCTCTGAAAAGGCCACATTAAGTATGAGTTTTGTAAAGATAGGGCTCAATCCCGGTATGGCAGGCACTTATTTCTTGCCAAGATTGGTTGGTACTTCGAAGGCGTTTGAGATGATGATTACCGGAGATGTGATTGATGCCCATGAAGCATACCGCATAGGTTTGGTGAACAGAGTAGTGCCTCATGAGAAACTGGAAGAAAGTACCGGAGAGTATGCTTCAAAGTTGGCTAAAGGAGCACCTATCCCCATAAGACTGATAAAAAACGCCATCTTTAGTGACGTAAATTCCAGTGTCTTTTCTGCCATAGAATACGAGTCTTTTGCCCAGTCTCTCTGCTTTGAAACAAAGGATTTTTCAGAGGGTGTCAGGGCTTTTTTGGAGAAGAGATCACCCAACTTTACGGGTAAATAACGGGCTATTCCCCTAATAACAACTGATAAACCTTGTAGCTACTCAGGTTGTCAGGTTCACGGTTCACGACTGGCTACTTTGCGCTCTTCATATTTTCATCGCTCTCTAACCGTGAACCTTGGAACTTTGAACCTGAGCAGTTACTAAACTTCACCATAAAACAGGACATTTCTAAATTGGCTTGACAAATAAGAAAATTTTTCTTGACCCAAAAATCTTCTTTTGTTATTCTTCACAGTTCTTGCAAAAGCAAGTCTTTGTTTAATTTTACGATCCCAAATAACAGCGAGGTAAACCATTGACTATCGAAATCTCGGATAAAACCTATGATGAAGAATTCGTAAAGAAAGTCGAAGAGATCAGCGGCGAAAATTTTCACAAATGCATGCAGTGTGGCACATGTTCAGGTGGATGCCCTATGATTGAACATATGGATATTCCCCCCCGGCAGATTATGATTTTGACCCACTTTGGTTTGAAGGATAAGGTTATTTCTTCCAAAACAGCCTGGATATGCGCAACTTGTAATGCCTGTTCTGTCCGTTGCCCGAGGGGGATCGAACTTACTAAAGTCATGGAAGCTATCAGGCAGCTGACCCTGCGAAAGAATATCAATTATGTTGAACCTTCGGCAATATCTGAAGAGATTATGGCTGGCCTTCCTCAGATTGCTCTGGTAAGCTGCTTTAGGAAACACACTTCATGAGAGGATAAAATGAAGATTAGCTATTACCCAGGTTGCACATTAAAGACTAAGGCCAAAAACATGGACTGTCCAGGAGTAGCTGCTCTAAATGCCTTAGGGGTAGAACTTGTGGAACTGCCTCGGTGGAACTGCTGCGGTGCGGTATTTTCATTAGCAGACGATGATCTCTTACACCTTCTTGCACCTGTCCGCGATCTGATAAGGGTTGTGGAACAGGGTGATAATAAGTTGGTTGTAGCATGTTCCATGTGCTACAATACCCTGGCCCGTGCCAATCTCCTGATGCGAGAGAACAGTGAAAAAAGGCACACCATAAATACCTTTATGGAAGAAGAGCGAGACTACAATGGGGAAGTAGAAGTAGTCCATCTTTTGAGCTTCCTGCGAGATGAAATAGGGTGGGAAAAGATAAAGGAGAGCATCAAAGTGCCTTTGAGAGGATTAAAGATTGCTCCCTATTACGGATGTACCCTTTTACGTCCTCAGTCAGTGGCTATTGAACCGCCTGAAAAGCGTACGCTATTTAAAGACCTTATTGAGACGATGGGAGCAACAGTAGTAGATTTTCCGGCTTCTACTGATTGTTGCTCTTCCTATCAAATCTTAAGCAACCCTGATATCGGAATAGAAACTGTCTCTAAGATACTGGAATCGGCAGAAAGTTGGGGTGCGGAGGCTATAGTGACAAGCTGTCCCCTTTGTGAGTATAACCTGGGAAAACGACAGGAGGACGCCTTAAGAAAACACGATAAACTTAAAGAACTGCCTACCTTCTACTTTACCCAGCTATTGGCATTAGCTCTTGGTCTGGGGGCTGAAGTCTGTAACTTTGAATTGAATCACAATGGGGTAGTCCGGCTAATGGAAAGCAAAAAATTCCTGACAGCGGCTTGAGCAATTTTTCAGGGCAAACTAATTAAGAAACGTTTTAAGCAACCTCTTAATGAGGTCTTAATCCCAGAAAATGTGAGGTTGAAATGAGTACAACGGATACCACAAAAGGTGAAAGCAAAGAAACTACTTCCGGCAAAGAATTGGTTTCGATCTTCGTCATGGGAAAGAAATATGAGGTTCCGAAAAACCTGACTATTATGAAGGCCATGGAATATGCCGGTTACAAGTATATCAGAGGATGCGGTTGTCGTGGCGGAATCTGTGGCGCTTGCGGTACCGTTTACCGAAAGCCGGGAGATTACCATATCTATGTTGGACTGGCCTGCCAGACTGTTGTTGAAGATGGGATGTACCTGACCCAATTACCCTTCTTCCCGGCTAACAGAGCAACATACAATCTGGAAGCCATAGGATCTGACCCTGAAGAAGTATATAAAAAATACCCTGAGCTATTCCGGTGTGTAGCGTGTAATGCTTGCACAAAGGTATGCCCTATGGACATCTCGGTTATGGACTATATCTCGGCAATCAAACAGGGAGATTTCGAGAAAGCCACAGAACTCTCCTTCGACTGCATCCAGTGCATCTTCCCATTTGAAAACTATGGTGGATAACATCAAAACCGGAAGGTATACCAGCGCTATAACAGATATAAAGAGTATGAGTGAAGACCAGCTGCGAAAAGTATACCAGGTGAGGGAAATGGAACCATCAGAGGCACCTGAGGATTGGAAGCCGGCTGATAACACTTATCTATAAAAATAAACTGGCTGATAGGAAGGTAGGAATATGCCATACCCACAAGAGTTAAAAGAATTGATTAAGGTAGTAGAGAAAACCAGATCAGAGAGAGTCGCCAGGAAAAAGAAGAATGAAGAGGTTCCCTTTCTTTCTTTGGAAGAACGCAAGAAAATACTCGACTATCACCCCGATTTCAGAGAGGAAGGACGGAGAGAGATTAAAGTCGGTCCCAGCAAAGGTTACCGAATAGCCCATGAGATGGTAGACATGCTTGAAGCAAAGAGCAGAGTTAACCCGGATCTCGTAGACCTCTCCCAGGTTGATTATGAAACCGATGTTCTCGTTATCGGAGGGGGTGGTGCAGGAACCTCAGCAGCCCTTCTTGCTCAAGAGCAGGGGGCAAAAGTAATCATCGCTACTAAACTCCGCCATGGGGATGCCAATACTATGATGGCTGAAGGGGGCATCCAGGCTGCAACTAAGGGATGGAAGGATTCGCCTTATTATCACTACCTGGATGTTATGGGGGGTGGCCACTTCAAAAATATACCTGACCTGGTTGATACTCTTGTTACTGAAGCCCCCGATGTTATCCTGTGGTTGGGAAAGCTGGGGTGCAATTTTTCTAAGTTCCCAGACGGAACGTTAAAGACCCTCCACGGAGGTGGAACATGCAGAAAACGGATGCATTATGCTGCGGATATTACAGGGGCTGAGATCATGCGTACCATCCGTGATGAAGCGCGTAACCGCTCTCAGGATATCAAGGTAATCGAATTTTCTCCGGCCGTGGAGCTTATCCTTAACGAAAACGGAGAGTGTGCTGGGGCATTGCTTTACAATATGGAGACTGAGGAATACTTCATAGTAAAGGCCAAGGCTGTTATCATGGCGACCGGTGGCAGTGGACGGCTTCATATCCAGAATTTCATGACCACAAATCACTACGGAGCCACCGCTGACGGCATCGTTATTGCCTACCGTGCAGGTGTGGGAATCTGTTTCCTTCATACAGTTCAATACCACCCAACAGGGGTGGTCTTCCCTGAACAGGCTGAGGGGATCCTGATTACCGAAAAATTCCGTGGGTCTGGGGCAAATCTAGTCAATATCGACGGACAGCAGTTCGTCAACGAGAGGGAGCCCCGGGATGTGGAATCAGCCGCCGTCATCAAAGAATGTGTTGAAAAAGGTAAGGGAATTCCAACTCCTACAGGTAAATTTGGGGTTTGGCTGGATTCTCCTATGATTGATATCCTGTCTGGGGAAGGTACAGTGGAGAGAGAATTTCCCGGCAAGTTTATCCTTTACAAGCGATTCGGGATTGATATATCTAAAGAGCCTATGCTTATCTATCCAACCCTCCACTATCAGAACGGAGGATTGGAATACAAGAGCAAGGGTGAAACAACACTGCCCGGGCTTTTTGTTGCTGGAGAGGTAGGAGGGGGCGTCCACGGACAAAATCGTTTGATGGGCAATTCTCTGCTGGACATCCTGGTATTCGGAAGGATCGCTGGTAAAAGTGCTGCTGATTATGCAAAATCAAGGTCAGATATGGGAATACTTACCCTTGATCACGTCCGTGCGTATCACAAGGGGCTTGAAGAGGCGGACATCGAGACAGATCGCGTATCTCCAATGTTACTCCCCGATTATACGTTGCCCCACGTAAAAGAGAGACAGCTTACCTCCTGCTATGTGGGGACATTGCGCTAAAAGAAATTTAGGGGTTGTTGCTCAAAGGATTTTTTGTTTGAGCAACAACCAGTTCTTTAGTGGTTGCTCATCAAGCCCTGGCAATCTTCCTTTTCTTGTCCAATTCAAAGGCATCTTCCGGCATTATATCCTGTCTCAAACAGAGATACCTCTATCAATTATGACAATAACACCCTTTAAAATATCATTTTACTTTTCCATATTACCGAAAACTCAGTTATTAATCAAAAGATTGTTAATTTTTGCTTGACAAACTTTATGCTGTTTATTATATTATTATTAGTATTCAGTTTATGAAGCATAGATTTAGTGAGAAAGATTGTTGAGAGGGTTAATAATCGTGGGTTGGATGGGATAGCCATTACCGAACACGATGATAGAAATTACGGGTACCGTGTAAAGAAGATAGTCGATGAAAATTTTGAGAGTCGGGTATTGATAATACCTGGGAGAGAAATAACTGTAAAGGAAATGGGGTGGGCAGAGATGGTAGAGCTATTTCTGCCCAACGGTTCCATATTTAGATTTTTACCACATCCAAGTTATCCTTATCCAGGGGATGATGGATTTGAGTATGACATGAATTTACTCCAGGGCATAGAGATAGGTAACGCCCTTCATGATCGCCAGATCAATAAGAAAAAGGTAAAAGAGATTTCCAAAAAATACAATCTTGTTTTGTTGAAGAATAGCGACGCCCATACCCTGGAAGAGATAGGTTCATTCCACAACGAAATCTCGTTGGAAGAACTCTACTCATTGACAAAGGATTCCCTTGCATAAATCATTTCAAGGAGCTTTCTGATAAACCATCATCAAAATACTGGTAAAAGAGCCAGCCTTAGGAGGTGAAACGTGACAACAAAAGTAACTGCCCCGGGTAAGAAGAATTTGCAGACGACATTAGAGATAGGGAAAGCAATTAGATCCTATTATGCAGGTGTAAAGGCAGCGAAGGAGGAAGGGAAACCCGTAATCTGGTCTTATGGGTTAGTGCCACGGGAGATATTTCATGCGGCAGATGCCCCGGTACTCTACCTGGAGCATCTTCCACTGATGATAGGGGCGAAACAGCTGTCGGGCCGCTATATACAACTCGCTGAGGAGGAAGGATTTTCAAGAGATGTCTGTGCCTTTCACAGGTGTTTTTTGGGGTGTGCAGTTGCCAAGGATAGGGACCCATATCTTGATAAATTCTTTGTCACACCTGACCTTATAATAGCTACAAATCTTCCCTGTATGTCTGAGTCTAAATCCTTCCTTTACGCCGCTGATCACCATGATTGCCCTTATTATTTCCTTGATGCCCCTATAAACACATGGGGGAAGGATATCCCTGATTATGCTATCGAGTACTTTGCAGGTCAGTTACAGGGGGCAATAGATTCCATGGAGGAACATGGATTAAAGGTAGACATAGAGAAACTAAAAGAGTCCATTAACCTTACTAAAAAGATGATGGGTTTATGGAACGAAATAGACGATTGTAGAAAAGCTGTGCCTACACCCATGTCTACAATCGATGGCATAACTGCCGCTTACCCACTTATTCAACTGCCAGGGACTCAGCTCGGAGTTACTCTATTTGAAAGGTTACTTGAAGAGCTGAAGGAGAGGGTTGAAAAAAAACAAGGCGTTATTGAGGATGAAAGGTTGAGACTCATGTGGTTTGGAGTACCACCTTTCTTTAATATGGGGCTCTTCAACTATGTTGAGAAATACGGAGCTGTTGTTGTGAAGAGTATGGTAGAATATATAGCCGGAGGGGCATTTGATCCTTCTAAGATGGATCCAGAGAAACCCCTCGAGAGTCTTGCCTATAAGGCTCTTGTTGATATAGTAAATCCAACATATCCAAATATGGTAGATTTCATTGTAAAGGCTGTCGAAGAGTTTAAGATTGATGGACTTATAGGGGTTGTTAAGAGGACTTGTGGACTCTTGCCTGGATACATGAGATTGGTAAAAGATGAGGTATATAAACATAAAAGAATCCCGACATCGATCTTTGACCTGGATGGTATGGATATAAGGGAGTATGACGATGTTAGTACAAAGGCCAATCTTGATTCGTTTATTGAATCTCTACTGGCAAGCAAAAGGAGGTAATAAATGGGAACTCTAGAGACAATGAAAGACATCTTCAATAACCCTAATAAGATAATCGAAGAGTGGAAAAAAGACGGAAAGAAGGTGGTCGGGCATAGTCCCGGAAGAGATAATCCATGCTGCCGGCATGTTACCCTTCCCTACCTTTGGTACCCCCGAACCTATTAAAAAGGCCGATTCCTACTTCCAACCGTGTGCCTGTGAATTCGTAAGGAACCTATTTGATCTTGCCCTGGATAAAAAATTCGGGTTTTTGGACAGCATGGTGTTATGTAACACGTGTGATGCGGTACGACATCTCTACAACATGTGGGACACCTACGTAGATTCAGTGCCCTGTTATATGGTCAACAACCCTCAAAAGATGTACGATGAATCGGGGTTTAAATTCTATCGCATGGAACTGGAGAAATTTAAGAAACTCATGGAAGATCTGAGCGGGAACAAAATAACAGATGAGTCCTTAAAAAAATCGATAGAGCTCTATGATGAAACAAGAAGATTACTCAAGGAACTGAATGACTTGAGGAAGAGGGACATCCCACCCATTTCAGGGTCTGAATTCCTGAGAACAGCAATGGCCTCCATGTTAATGCCCAAAGAAAAGGCCAACCCCTTATTGAGACAGCTCATTGACGAGGTAAAGAACAGAGAGATCAAAAATGCAGATGGTCCAAGGATTTTACTTACAGGAAGTATCATAGACAACCCTACCCTCATCGAACTGGTGGAAGATATGGGCGGTGTGGTTGTTGCTGATGATCTCTGCACCTCTGCCAAATACTTCTGGTATACAACAAAGCCAAATAATGATCCCATGGATGCCATTGTCAGGTTTAATTTGGAGAGAACCCTTTGTGCTTGTGCGCATCCGTCAGAGGACAGGTATGATTATCTTCAAGGACTTATAAGGGAGTTTAACATTGATGGTGTTATCTATTTCAACATAAAATACTGTCATCCTTTTGTATATGAATCGGCGATTTTCAGGAAAAAACTGGAGGGAGAAGTTCCCACCTTAACACTCGAGGTAGACCACAGTCTTTCAGGGCTGGGACAATTGAAAACCAGAGTTCAAGCTTTTATAGAAATG
>WOUX01000330.1 GCA_009773075.1 bacterium
ACAGACTGGAACCCGGTAAAAGGGTCATTTGGGGCGGCAACAAATCTATTTGGAACAGCGATAACAACAGTATTGTCCATATTAATAGCTGTGCCTGTAGCGATTGGCATCGCCATATTTGTAACCGAAATAGCACCAAACTTTCTCAAAGAACCCATTGGCGCTGCCATAGAACTGCTGGCGGCTATACCGAGCATAATCTACGGGATGTGGGGACTATTTACCCTTGCGCCTATAATGGCCAACTATATAGAACCGGCCCTCCAGAAGAGCATTGGGAGTCTCCCCCTTGTTGGGGTACTATTTGAAGGTACACCGATGGGTATAGACCTATTGACAGCGAGTGTTATTTTGAGTATCATGATTATTCCATTTACTGCCAGTATATCAAGAGACGCATTTAACCTTACGCCCGCTGTCATAAAAGAATCTGCCTATGCACTTGGCGCAACAAAATGGGAAGTAGTGAAGGATATAGTGATCCCCTATTCTAAAGTGGGTATCTTTGGCGGGGTTGTCCTTTCTCTGGGAAGGGCACTTGGTGAAACCATGGCAGTAGCGTTCGTTCTCGGCAACAATCATCAGATAACCACATCCCTTTTCGATGCTGCGGCAACCATAACCGTAACCCTGGCAAATGAATTTACCGAGGCAGATACAGACATATATCTATCATCCCTCTTTTATCTGGCTCTCCTCCTCTTTGTTATAAGCTTTATAATTCTGGCGCTGGCAAAGTTTTTCATCCTCAAGGCTGAAAGGAGGTCTTCATGATGACCAGAGAGCAGGTCAGAAAACTGAAGAGCGTTATTGCCCTCGCTTTTTGCACCCTGGCTGCCTTCTTTCTTGGGGATGTTCTTATCCATGGGATAGGAGCTCTTAATCCAAGCCTATTTACCAATGACCCTGTCCCTCCTGGCATTGAGGGCGGTGGGTTAAGAAATGCCTTTGTAGGTCATCTGATCATAACGTCCTTTGCCACCCTGATAGGGGTTCCAGTCGGGGTTTTGGGAGGAACGTTCCTTGCAGAGTATGCCCGGGGAAGAAAGATTGCGAGGGTAATAAGCGTGTTATCCGACATAATGGTCAGCGTCCCTTCCATAGTAATCGGTACCTTTCCCGTTGTCTTAAGGACAACGGAAGACATGCTATCTCTTGTGCCATGGACACTAAGAGAGGCTGCCTTTGCCCTTGGCGCCCCATACTACAAGGTAATTATTCATGTAGTTTACAGGGCTGCGGCAGCAGGGATACTTACAGGAATACTCCTCTCAATAGCCAGGGTGGTGGGGGAGACTGCACCGTTACTCTTTACATCCTTTAATAACTCATTCTTCTCGGCAAATATGAATGAGCCTGTTTCATCCCTTACAGTAACGATCTTTCAGTATGCTATGGGTCCGTATGGTAGCTGGCATAGCCAGGCATGGGCAGCATCACTTATGATAACTGTATTTATCCTGGTACTCACAGTCCTGGGCAGATTTATACTCAGATGGAGGTACGGGAAGAGACCAACGATATGAATGATAATATTAAGATAGAGGTAAGAAGACTTAATTTTTATTACTCAGGTGCCTTACACGTACTGAAGGATATCTCATTTTCTATGTACAAAAATACGGTTACGGCCCTTATCGGTCCTTCAGGTTGTGGAAAGACTACATTCCTCCGTTGTCTCAACAGGATGCACGACCTTTATCCGGGCAACCGATATGAGGGCGAGATATGGATGGATGATGATAATATCCTTGACAATGATATAGACCATATAGGATTAAGGAGCAAGATTGGCATGGTCTTTCAAAAACCCACACCCTTTCCCATGTCAATCTTTGAGAACATTGCATTTGGTCTTAAGCTTATGGGCATAAAAAAGAAAACTGAAATTGCCGAAAGGGTTGAAAGGGCTCTCAAAGATGCCGCCCTGTGGGAAGAGACCGCGGATATCTTAAATAAATTCGCCCTCTCCCTTTCTGGCGGTCAACAGCAAAGGCTATGTATTGCCAGGGCGATAGCCGTGGAACCGGAGGTCATCCTGATGGATGAGCCCTGTTCAGCCCTTGACCCCATTGCTACCGCGAAGATAGAGGAACTGATAACAGAATTAACGAAGCGATATACTGTTATTATCGTAACCCATAATATGCAGCAGGCAGCCAGGGTATCGGAATATACAGGATTTTTCATGATGGGAAAGTTGATTGAGTTTGATACAACCCAAAAAATATTTACTGCCCCATCCAACAAGATGACAGAGGATTATATTACAGGAAGGTTTGGATAAGAGAGGAGTCAGAAGTCAGAAGATCTGAAGGGTAAGCTCAGCTATATTAGCCCGGATAAAGATTGCAGATATCCTGAGCTTAGGAGTTAGACCATCCGCAGGATGTGAAAGAGAGGATAGAAAGCCATGGAAAGACAATTTGAGAAAGAACTGCATGATTTGAGGGAAAACTTACTGAAGATGGGCACCTTGGTTGAAGAAGCCATTGCCAACGCAGTGAAGTCCCTGGTTGAGCGGGATTCTGAGCTGGCAAGAAGAGCCATCGAGTGTGACTGCCAGATCGACCAGATGGGAGGAAAAGGCCATTAAACTTTTAGCCCTGAGGCAGCCCATGGCCCGAGACTTAAGGTTCATCGTAAAGAGTGTAAAAATAATTGCATCCCTTGAGAGGATTGGGGACCATGCGGTTAATATCTGTGAACGGGCGCTGGAATTAAATAAGGAACCCCCATTAAAACCGTATATTGATATCCCAAGAATGGCAAGCGCGGCTCAAATGATGCTAAAAGAAGCCCTGGATGCTTTCATTCATGAGGATACAGACCTTGCCTTCAATGTTTGTCATAACGACCAGATAATAGACGACCTGGATGATCAGATACTACGAGAACTGTTGACGTTTATGATGGAAGACCCGCATGCGATAACAAGGGCTGTCAGGATAATTCAGATATCCAAAAATCTGGAAAGGATTGGTGACCTTGCCACCAATATTGCGGAAAGTGTGATCTACGTGATTGATGCCAGAGATATAAGACACGGGGGTTACATAAAGGAGAATCCAAAATAAAAATCTGGATTTCTCGGTCAAAAGTGCTATTATTTGTAACTATTCAGGTAGGCACAGAGGCACAGAGCGCCAAAGGCACAAAGTAGGAAAAAACAACAAAACGACCCTGCTCCGCTCTGCTTTGTGCCTATGTGCCTTTGCCACTTTGTGCCTCAAGCTATCCCGACAAGTCGGGATAATAGTTGATATAAATAAGCGATGGTTAAAGGAAAAATCCTCGTCGTTGATGACGAGCGAGACATCATTGAATTGATAAAGTATAACCTGGAGATGGAGGGTTTTCGGGTAAGTTCTGCATACAATGAAGAAGATGCCTTAAGATTGGCTAAAAGAGAACCTCCCGACTTACTCATTCTGGATCTTATGCTTCCCGGAATGGACGGGTTAGAAGTCTGTCAAATCCTGAAAAGGGAGCCTCAGACAAAGCATATTCCCGTCATCATGCTCACAGCTAAGACAGGGGAGC
>WOUX01000061.1 GCA_009773075.1 bacterium
CCCGGCGGATATTAAGCAGAGCCATTGTCCGTGTTAATAGGACATAAAAGCAAACCATCGCAAAGGGTATAGGAGGGAATAGATACCATGGATCCTTGATGTCATCCTCTTTCATTTTCTCATTGATAACAAGCAAATGCCAATATTCATTATCCTGCGCTTCCCGTCCCCATATCATAATCCTGCGGGCATGTTGCACCAGCTCCTGGTTTCGATAACGCTGTGTCATCCGTGCATATTGACGGATTTCCCATGCCCGATAGGGAATGCTGGCCAGTGTTTCAATGAGCTTTGTTTTGGCAAGTGTCACTTTCCTGCCTGTAACTAGGTCCATAGTGAGAAAAAAGCATTGTGCTGCCAGTGAGTATTTGTACCGTGGTCGAGACAGAGAAGCTTCCTGTTCTTTCTTTAGATTGATATTTACCTGTTCCACAAGTTATCTCCTGCCTTGTGCTTTACAGATTTCGACTCTCTGTTCCTTAAAGACTGAAACCTTTGCAATAACCTACCGAGAGCTTTGAAGAAGTATTCCTGAGAGTGAATTCGTGCTGAAGCGAAAAGGGTTTTTTTAAGCTCTCAGACGGCCATCTATATCTACATAGATTGTTAGACGGTTTGAAAAAACAGCCTATAACTTAATCATGGTCATAACATTTATACATCATGTCGTCAAATACAAAATATAATATTGCATTTTAATTGGTGCCGGACTAGTAAAAAGTCAAAATTGTGATGGCAAAGTAAAAAGCTCCAGATGCAAGGCGCGCAAATCCTGCCCCTTCGAAAGCAGGGGCAGGATGCAGTGCAACACCGCAGATGGACTTTTTGCGAAGCCATCAATGGGTATTTTATAGAATATCCGACAACCAACCTCGTTTTATCCCTACTGCCCCTTCAGGGCAGAGTTCTTGACAGCAAAAACATCTGATGCAAGTCTTGCTGTCTATGAGTATCTTCCCATTTACAGTCTTCATAGTTTGGGATGGACATGAATCAACACAAACCTGGCATGACCTGCATTTTGTGTAGTCGATTTCTGGCTTTGAAGTAATAATATTCTTTAAAAAATTGGACATAAATTTGGGAACACGAAACCCAATATCATGGGTTTTAGGCAGCTTAAAATCTCTTATCTTGATCTTTTCCAAATCCTCTCCCAGTACCTCAATCTCCTTTAAGTCAGTCTTCCCTATCTCCTTCTGCCTTGCTGCCTTGATGGTATAAACATCGTCTGACGGAATGCCAAGGGTTTTACATATCACAGTATCAATGGCCACACAGTCGATACCGGCAAATATCAGCCCCACCTTTTTAGGGTCACCACTCCCCGGCCCGTCCCCTTCCATTCCAACAATCCCATCCATTATGGTCAATTGCGGCTGGATCAGAAGATAGAGGTCAAGAAGCATCTGGGCGAAAAAATCCACATCTATCCCTGCCTTTAGATGCCACATTGCCTTCCTATTACCTACAACAAAGCCAAAATTATTCTTCACGCAGAGCGTAAGGAGCATCTGGCCGTGTGTCTTGAGTTTGGGAAGATTTATAATAACATCAGCCTCTAAAAAGGCTTTAGCCACTTCAAACCTTTTAAATGTATGCCCTTTTTTGTTCTCTACATTTACTGCCTCATCGAATTCTACCAGCTTAACCCCCATTATATCAGAGACTTCTTTGATTCCAGTCTTTTCAGCGACCCTTTTTAGACCTCCTACGCCCGGACTATCTCCAATATAAGGAATTCCGCCGGCTTCTTTAACCAGCCTGACAACCGCGGAAACAACAGATGGATGAGTAGTAACAGCTTTTTCTGGCGCTTTGCCTGAAAGCAGGTTGGGCTTTAGTAAAACCCTATCTCCATCCCTAATAAAACCCCCAATCCCTCCCAAAAGATCAACGGATTCCCTGACAGCCTCATAAACCTTTTCTTCCTGATAATCTTCACACTTTATGATAGCTACTTTTGACTTACATGAATCGACCATACTATTCATTAGGAAACCTATTGTCTTCAACTATCTCTATCAGGTCTTTCAATCGATTCAATATCCTCTTGGGCATATTCAGCGACAGGGTCTCTCTCGTTTCAAAGCCTGTAGGCACAGCATACACATCAACCCCTGCATTCTTACCTGTTTCAATGTCAATCATTGAATCTCCAACAAATACCACATCTTCCTTGGGTAAATTCATGCCCCTTAAAGCATCAAAGATGACATCTGGATTAGGTTTTGATTTTCCATGGTTATCAACTCCAATTACCGCTTCAAAATATCCTTCAATCCTAGATTGTCTTAGGATTTTTTTAGCATATTCCCCTTGCATATTCGTTGCTATCCCCAGAACTAGTCCAGAATCCTTCAGGCTTTTTACAACCCACCTTGCATCCGAAAAGAGGGGAGGGGCATTCACTATGAGTTCGACGTATTTTTCTTTGAAGAGTCTCATTGCATCATTGAGTCTGTTTGTCCTAACCAGTTGACTCATAGTATTCACTATGGAATTTTGGGATAGTGCCTTTAACTTATCGAGCTTAATCGGTTGATACCCAAGAGATTTTAAGGCATAGTTAAACCCCTCATGTATGGATTTAACAGAATTGATTAACGTACCATCCAAATCAAAAATTACCCCTCTGATATCTTTGGATAGATTTCTCTTTATATCTGAAAAGCTGTTATAATTCCAACAGGGTATTCCCTTCTCAATACAGTGAGAGTAAAGGGTGTCTTTTGCATATACCTCATCAGCTTCATAAGCGATGCATTTATCGGAGAGGCCGTTACCGATGAAGATGATATGGTCATATTGATCCCGGGATCTTTTCAATATTGTTCTTTTACAATTCCCGCAACTACCACACTCAGGGTTGTAGAAGGGAAATTCTATCTCTATTCTATCTCTGCCACTGAATATAATCCTATTGGCAAAGCATTCAATATCACTGATATTGTGGTGGTTAAGTAAGGCATTGATATATAAGCCAAAGCCATCACTTACAATCTTGAAGTCAGTCCCCTTGTCTTTGCAGGAGTTATAGAATTCCTTAAGACAGGGATCTAATGTTGAGTGATGACAGATGAAATTGACCATTTCTTCTTCTGTGCCAGATACAAGTTTGGCAATCCTGGTATAAGCCTCCTTTGAGCCTATCTTACCTGCTACATAGTCTCGATCAATGTCTTTCCAGCTTTTCCTGGTGAACCTATTCAGAAAATCATACCCAATGTCTTCCTTGGTAATTGTTCCATCAAAATCACATAAAACGAGCTTCTTAGCAGGATACTTTGAGTTTTTGGTATTCATTTCATGTTATCCAGTTTTTCAGTAGATACGAATGCTTTGAAAAGGGGTGGTTTTTCGAAAATCTGATGGATGTGTTGACCATCTTAAATTGCTGTGATATTAATAACAGATTATGATTCTGATGTTAGAATAAGTTCAGGTATATGTCCAGTAAAAACATATCCCATGATGGAGGTCAATATGATAATTCAGGAAATGACGATGACGGAATTTGAAGAAGGGTTGAAAAAAACTCAAACAGTTATTGTACCTGTCGGGACTACAGAAGAACACGGCTCTCACCTTCCTCTGGCTACAGATATTATTCATGTGTATGAAATGGTAAAAGAAGCAGCCAAGAGGATGGATGTATTCATAGCTCCTCCTGTTTTCTTCGGGTTATGCCGCAGTACAAGCCAACATCCTGGCACCATTAACATTTCAGGAGCTACCTTTAGAAGTCTTGTTAAAGAGATAGTAATATCCCTTTATACCCATAAGATGAGAGATTTTATAATTATATCAGGCCATGCTGGCGGAACACATATGTCCTCCCTGACGGAAGTCGGAGAGTTGTTGCTCAATGAACTTCCTGAAGTAAATATCGCTGTAGTTTCATTATTCGAACTGATTGAGAAAGAATGTTTAGATATCATTGAGACTGAGGGAGATGGTCATGCCGGGGAGTTGGAGACGTCTCTAGTGCTCTACTCAAAACCACATTTAGTGAAAGGTTTGGGAGAAAGTTTCTACCCTCAGATCCCCCCTTATTTTTTTATAAGGGACAAAAGAAAGTACTGGCCTACAGGTGTTTGGGGTGACCCTAAAAAAGCCAGTGCTGAAAAGGGCAAGAGGATATTTGATATAGCGGTGGATAAAATCGTCAACTTAAAAGAGGAGTTTGAGAAATTCAAAGGATAGTTAGAAAGGGAGATTTTTACGCTATAATTCTTTTATGTCTGTTGGGGGATCAATGGGCTGCACTTCAAACTCACCCCTCAGATTATCCAGTATTTCGGTCACTTCCCTTTCAAAATCCGGGGCTATCATTATTTCAACTACTCCTTCATGGGGATCTAATGTTCTCATTACTGCTATCCCATCATAGGCTTCAAGAATAAACTTTAGGAATGCTATATTCTTTCTGTCAACCCTGAAATACCTCTGCATAGTCTTCAAGAAGGATACTCCACACAATTCTTGTTATAGCTCTGAGACCTTTGCACAACCTGCCAAGAGCTTTGAAAAAGGATACCTTTTTAAAACTTTTTTGTAACACCTCGATCCAAAATTTGCAACTCAAATCTGTCTCTGTTAAGCCAATTTAGAAATATCCTAATTTACAGATGCTATACTGCCCTCTTTTTAGGTTAAAAAGAAGGGCATAATGGCAAGAAAGGACATTATCATTTTGACGGTACAGTATATTCAATTCAAATCCCCAAATCTATGCTGGATTACGCTCAATATACTTATACTCGCTGTTTCACTCCGTAATATCCTGATACCCATGTTCGCCACATTAAAACCTGCTTCATGGGCTTTTCGTATCTCACTTCTGCTAAATCCTCCCTCTGGACCAACTAAGATAAAGAATTTATTTGCATTTGGATTCAGATCAAAGACTTCCTTTAAACCCATAGCCCCTTCTTCCTCCCACAGGATAAGTTTAAGGGTATCTTTTAAATCCCTGGTGAGAATTTCTGAAAAATCAACAGGGGAGCCAATGTGAGGGGGAAAGTTTCTGCCGCATTGTTTGGTTGCTTCCAGTGCTATTTTTCGCCAGCGCTCTACCTTTTTAAACGATTTATCATATATTAACTTTGGGATAGAACGATCTGAATTAAAAGGGAGGATTTCAGAGACCCCCAGTTCTGTTCCCTTTTGAATAATAATGTCCATCTTGGGAAGTTTAGGCAACCCCTGTCCCAAGATAATCTCTATCGGAGATTCCCTCTGGGGAAGAAATTTTTTAATTATGTCCACCATAAGTTCTCTGAAAGTCTCTTCTTTAATCTTAGCATGATACTCCCAACCTGCCTCATCAAACAGAACTACCCTATCCCCCACACCAAGCCTGAGGACCCTGCTTATATGCTTAACATCTTCTCCAACTATTATCCCTATATTGTCCCTTATCCTGCCCTTTTCAATGAAGAACCTTGGCACATTCTCCCTCCATTAAAATTGATGGCTTCGTAAAAATTGCACGCTGAAAATCACTCAAAGACTCACTTTTTCTGAAACTGTAGCATATCTTTCACTTTGTCTACTAATTCCTCCATTATTTCTCCTGCCTTACCATAAAGAACTACATCAGCATTTCTGTCGTAGGGAGTATTCTCCATATTAATTATAACCAGTTTAGCTCCTCCCTCTATCGCATATAATGGCATCATAGCCGCGGGTTGAACCACCAGAGATGAACCAATTACAATAAAAAGGTTGGCTAACCTTGACCTTCTTTCAGCCTCTTTAGTCTCCTCAAAGGGCATAGGCTGACCGAATGATATAGTAGCCGGTTTCAATATGCCCCCACAATCGTCACAGTAGGGTACCTTTATCCCCTTTTCCAATCTAAATTGAATATCTTCTCTTGAATATTTTTTTTTACAAGTTAAACAGTTAACCCACATGTTGGTTCCATGGAGTTCAATTACTTTGTCATCAGAAAGTCCTGCTTTCTGGTGCAGATTGTCTATATTTTGGGTAATAACACAATCGAGTTTACCCATCCTTTCCAACTCAACAATCGCATAATGGGCTTTATTAATTCTGGCATCCACAAGTATATAGTACAGCTCTGAATTCATCTTCCAATACTTTTCCCTTGACACTTCACTTGATAGAAATCTTTGGTATAGGAAATCATCAGGGTTATACTTATCCCAAAGACCTCCAGGGCTTCTAAAGTCTGGGATACCCGATTCAGTACTTACGCCTGCCCCGGTAAAGACCACGATCCTCTTAGATTTAACGATAAAATCTGAAACCTTGTCTATCCCCTCATTCAGGGTTATATCATCCATAGTTTTACCTCTTATAAAGTAAATGTCCTGCAAATTGCTATAACTTTCCTTTTTAAATATCGATTAATTGGACTTAGCCCCATTTCCATTAACTTCGAAGTATTTCAAAGAAAGGTTCAAATGTCAAGGGGCTGTTGCCCAAATCCTGGAACTCGGAACACACATCGTACCCCCCTGGTATCT
>WOUX01000062.1:0-668 GCA_009773075.1 bacterium
TATCCTGGGCCCTTTGCTGACGCTCAGCTCACGGCCAACCTTTCTACCGTCTTTTTCGAGCTCACCAATCTTTTTGGTTGATTTCTGGGTCTCTAACTGCGTATAAACAAAGAGACCAATCATGACGATCACCGAAGCAGTGAGAAGGATGATACCTGAAAGTCCGAGCTTTTTGGTGTAGTTGAGAAGTCTAACCCCCTGTTCCACCCCAAACATAGTTCCACCCACCATCGCCAGACCCAGAACCCAGTCTATATTACCGAGTTGCCTGTGCCGCACCGTAGCTACGACGGACTTGCCTGCGATATGGGTCATATCAATCCCCGAGGCCATGTAGCCCGGGAAGCCGAATACGATAAGGGCCGGTGTAACCATGTAGCCGCCACCTACCCCGATAAAACCGCCGACCATGCCTACCGTCATGCCGGTCAAGACCAGGAGGAATATCGGCGCCTGTATACCTGCAATTATAAAATCAAACATGGTTCAACCTCCTTTAATGAATACCTTCGAAATGTTCAATCTTTTCCACCTTGAATCCTAACATATCGGTGAAACCCTCGGCCAGCAATCCGAGACTCAATCCTATAACCAGGACTATACCGACATTCCACACCCCGGACCATGGATTCGTTTTGATATCCTTATGCTTGAAGCTGTCCTTGTAT
>WOUX01000062.1:679-7037 GCA_009773075.1 bacterium
ACCAGGGATTCGTCTTGATACCTTTATGCTTGAAGGTGTCCTTGTATTTAAAACCTTTAGCCTCTTTCACCTCTTTGGGCACCATCACCTTTAGATACCTGTCCTCTACCTTAGCCTGTTTACCCTTTTTTATGACCTCATTACTTATGATCCCATCGGTGTTTACAGGCAAACGGTCCCCCTTCTTGACCGGCACTGCTTGAAGGCCGTGGATAGCCTCAAAGGAACCGATCTCTAACATCGCCGGTTTTTCCTTCGAAGCGTCTTTAAAGGATGCTGTATGAACAGCGTACCCCTCCGCGCCCGCCTTGTAGTAATACCACGAAACCATCTGCCCTGAATAATAGGAGTGGAATGCGTAATAAAATAACGCTACCGACACTATCATCCAGAACAGAAACTTAATTGTTCCTCTTGCTTTCGATACCTCTGCCATGTAATGACCTCCTTTACCTGATTTTACGATCTTGCTTTAAAGACCTCTGACCTGCCTTGATCTCTTTACCCCTGGGATCGCATCCTTCTTGCCTGGCACTATTACTTAGCAAAGTACGTGCCATGACCACATACTTGTCAGGATATAGTAGGGCGTTTGTAACTACTCAGGTAGATAGACTGAAGGTGGAAGACTGTTAGGACACTTCGGCCTTCGGTCTTCAGCCTAAACACCTGAGCAGTTACCAAATAGACAAGACAACTCTGTGCCTCTGTGCCTATTAAGATGTATGTCAGGATTTTTTACAATGTGTAAAGTTTCCTGCGATCAAATCTCCTCTGTTCTCACCGAGGTTTCTACCTTAAGATGGTATTTTTCAATTCTGGCCAGGAGGGTTGGCCGGGAAAGACCGAGGAGCTTCGCGGCACGGCTTCTGTTGCCGCCTGTGATATCGAGTGCCTCGCGGATGATCACACTGGTGAAACGCTCCCGCAAAGAATCAAATACATACTCATTATTTTCTGATAGGAGTGTCCTGCGGACCCATTGTCGGATCGTTTCCTCAGGGCAAAGATCTTCTATCTTTCCGATCATTGCACTTTTCTCCTGAATGGCCTGGGAGATATCCTCAGGACGAATGGGGTAGCCCCGGCTGAAAATCAGGGCCTTTTGTATGGCATTGGACAATTCACGGACATTGCCGGGCCAGTTATAACGGTTGAGCATCTCCTTTGTCTCCAGGGTCATTCCCGGATTATCCATGTTCATGTCTCTGGCAAACCTGGCGAGAAAATGATCGGCAAGCCGTGGAATATCCTGTAGACGTTCCCGCAAAGGGGGGAGCCGGATAGTAACCACCTTTAGGCGGTAATAGAGATCCTCCCGGAAACACCCCTCTGCAATGGCCGTCTCCAGATCCCGGTTGGTAGCCGCGATAATACGGACATCCACCGGGATAGGCTCACGTCCACCGAGGCGTTCGATACTCTTCTCCTCAAGCAGGCGAAGTATCTTGGCCTGAATACTAAATGGCATATCTCCTATTTCATCAAGGAATATTGTTCCCCTATAGGCCTGTTCGATTCTCCCTATACGGCGATTCACCGCACCCGTAAATGCCCCCTTTTCGTACCCGAACAGTTCACTTTCCAGCAGGGTTTCAGGGATAGCCACGCAGTTGATCACCAGAAAAGGTTTGTCTGCCCTGAGGCTGTGCTGATAAAGGGCACGCGCTACCAGTTCCTTTCCCGTCCCGGATTCACCCCGGATGAGCACCGTGGCATCAGTTGGAGCTACCCGTCCAATGGTCTTGTAAAGCTCCTGCATAGGCATGCACTGTCCAATAATGATCTCGGAAGATTCCGTTTTGGGAACGACGTCCATTTCTACCCTGGAGCGCACAAGGCGACCTGCTTCCAATGCCTGCTCAATAAGGGTCAGAATGTCGGGGATATCGAAAGGCTTGAGGACATAATCAAATGCCCCCAATTTGGTCGCTTCGATGGCCGTCTCGGTAGTGCCGAAGGCTGTCATCACGATTACGGGGAGCATGGGATCAACCTCCCGCATGGCCTTAAATGTCTCCAGGCCGGTCATCCCCGGTAGACGAACATCCAGGATAACCAGGTCGGCTATGGCAGATCCTATCACGGAGATACCCGCTTCACCGCTGGAGGCAGTCAATACTGCATGACCCTCCTCGGTCAAAAGCTTTTCAAAGCTCTGTCTCAACTGATGATCGTCGTCAACGATCAGGATAGTTCCCATCGTCCTTTTCCTTACAGGGAAGAGTAATGATGAAATGCGCCCCATCTCCTCCCTGTGACCTGAGATCCAGCCGACCTCCGTGCTCTTCCACAATTCGCAGGGCAATGCTTAAACCCAGGCCTGTTCCCTCCTCTTTGGTGCTGAAAAAGGGTAGAAAAACCTTATCCTGTATATCTTCCGGGATACCCGGGCCATTGTCCATCACCCTTATGGCGACCTCTCTCCCTGAATCTCCTTGACCCTCTTCCTCCTTTATCCGAATGACGCCGCCATTTGTCATAATTTCGCAGGCATTGACCAGTACGTTGATCAGGACTTCTTTCAACTGATATGGATCTGCCAGAATCATGGGGAGTCTCTTTTCACGACTGAGTTCTATCGCAACACCGGAGGATTCAAAGCGATGCCAGAGCAGCTGACAGGCTAGATCCACCACATCCGAGGGACTGATCTTTTCCATCCTTGGCTTGAGCGGACGGGAAAAAGCGAGGAAGTTTTGCAGAATGGTATCAATGTGGTGAATCTCCTCGGAAATCACCTCGAGATCCTCCTTCTGGCCAGCAGAGAGGGAAAGGGTACGTCCCAGGGAAAATAATCGAATCTTCACCGAAGTCAAAGGGTTCCTGATACTGTGGGCTACACCTGCTGCCAGCTTTCCAACCATTGCCAATTTTTCCGATTGTACCAGATGAGCCTGACTCCTGGCCAGTTTGTTCTGCGTCTGATCTACATCCTTGATTAAACCGTACACTTGGTGGCTCAGGGTCTTCACCTCGTCTGAAGAAGTAATCCTGTCGCCCTCATTGGGAAGTGTTTCTCTGGTCAGTTGACGAATAGGCTCTAAGACCTGTTTAAACAGGATATAAGCGAGCAATACCCCGGTCATGCCGGCAATCTGTATAAATACCATGATCATAGCATTGTTAAATCGAGTCCGTGAAAGGGCCTCGTTTCGGGCCCGGACAATACTCTTTTCATGGATACCCTTATATTGCTCACAAAGATTATAAATGGCCATGAACTGCCGGCGAATCTCCATGTGAAGCCTAAAACCGGCTTCCTTTTCCCCACTCTGATAAAACCCGATAACCCGCCTGCGTGAATCGTTATAAAGGGTATATTCCGACCCGATCCTGTCCAGGATATTCCTTCCCATCTCTGTTTGTACCGACTCCCTGGCCTCCCTGAGGGTTTTATTGAAGATCTGGTGATTCTGCTCCAGTTGTCTTAACCAGTCGGGATCACCATCCATGAAATAATAGCTTGTGAACCCCTTCTGCCTTGCCAGCGCAGTTTCCAGGTTGACTGCCACCCGGAAAGCGGTTACATCCTTATCAACCACTTTGGTAAAAAGCGATTCTATAGCCTCTGCGTACCAGATTGTTACTACACCACATCCTATAACAGTTAAAACCAGAACAGACAGGATCAATATGATGCGCGCCCGCAAGGTAAAGACCTTTCGCATATACCGCTTTCCCCTCATGGACCGTTAATTCTCCTTTCTGCTGTCTCTTCCGCTATCGCCTTTCGCTCATGAGCATTCTCGATAGCGGAAACAACTGTTTCCACAGGACACGGTTTGAGGAGAAGTTCTGTAACGCCCATCTTCAGTGCCTCGGTTACACGTTCGATGTCCAGGTAGCCGGTCAAGAGGATTACCGGTGTAAGGGTATCTCGATCCCGGATTGCTTTCAGGGTCATCAGACCGTCCATCTCGGGCATTTTGAGATCAAGGACAATGACGTCGAACTTCTCGATGGAAATGATGGCAACTGCTTCAGATCCGCTGTAAGCAGAGTAAATTACCATCCCTCTTTTTCGCAGGACCTTGGTTAAGGACTCCAGAAAGAGTCTCTCATCATCAATTAGAAGAACACGCGTTGAATTTGACATACTATATCACCTTTCGGATTCCTGTTGTTTGATTCTTTCTTCCTCGATCAACCTTCTCTGGTACGCCTGGCAGACCTTTTCATGGAGGTCGTCAATGCTGACCGGTTTCATCACAAAATCAAAGGCCCCTAATTGCATTCCTTCAATCCCCGATTCAACAGAGCCATGACCTGTGAGTATAACCACTTCTGCAAGAGGCTCTTTTTTCTTAATTTCTTTCAGTGTGGCAATACCATCCATCCCCGGCATCTTCATATCAAGGATTACAACGTCGAACTCTTTTTCCCCGATGGTACGGATCGCGCTTGCTCCGTCATTTACAGCTATGACATCATACCCTCTTTTAGATAGAAGCTTAAGGATATTGTTGGCAAATGCCACCTCATCATCAACCAGGAGAATTCTGGGTATTTTCATTTTCGGTTTCTCCTTTCTAGGCAGAAGAGGGGGGATTTACAAAAACATCATCCAAATTTTCTTGAACGTCGGCAGGCGGCATGAAAGGGAGGAAGATATTGAATTGGGTTCCCTTACCTATCTCACTCTGCACTGAAATGTCTCCTCCCAAACGCTTGATGATGCTGTAGGTGATGGAAAGCCCCAATCCGGTTCCTTTTCCCACGGGCTTCGTGGTAAAAAAGGGGTCGAACATCTTTTCCATGTTCTCAGGAGGGATGCCGGAACCTGTATCCGCAACCACAATCTCCACCCCCTCGCGTTGATTATTGGAACGGGTACTGATACTGATGGTTCCATAAGGTTTCCCGTCATGCGCATCAAAAGCATTGGTGATAAGGTTTAAAAATACCTGCTGAAGCTGGGAGGGGTCAGAGAGGAAAGAGGGGAGATCCTTTTCCAGGTCAGCAGAAAACTGGATACCCATTCCTTTTGCCCTCCCCTCCATAAGCTGGATGATTTCTTCAAGGAAAGCGTTTAGATTTACCGTCTCCAGACGGGATCTGGTACGGCGCGAAAACCTGAGAAGGTTCTGGGTAATGAGATTACAACGCTGCACCTGGGCATCTACCTGAGATAAAGATGTAAACAATTCCGTTTTAAAGCTCTCGTCTAGAGTCGGTATTTCCTCAACCGAATCCCTTATAACCTGGTTTTCGGTCAGGATGATCGCCAGAGGATTATTGATCTCGTGGGCTACTCCTGCGGAGAGCTCGCCCAGGGAAGCCAATTTACTAGCCTGGGTGAGCTGCTTGTTTAACCGATCTGCTTCTTCGTCTCGTTTTTTTATGACTTTAATCATATATCGGGTACTGATCACAGAGACGATTAAGATGACCAGGAGGCTTAAGTGGAGGAAGATTAAGGCTGCCCGATTGGCATGGTTCACATCCCTGAAGGCTTCGGAATAATCCTGTTTTATCACCAGCTTCCAACGGGGATTTTCAAGCCAGGTATAGGCTACTATCTGACGTGGAAACCGCTGGTTCGAATCATCTCTGTCAGTCTCTAAAATACCGATTCCACTTTCTTTACGGAAAAACACCGCCGGTAAGGGTGCATTTTCCATAATTTTACCGCTGAAACGAGGAGTGGTTTGCAAGATCCCCTCCCGATTAGAAAGGTATGCCTCGCCGGTTCTGCCCATCTTGACGTTTTCAACCAGGGAACGAAAATATTCCGTATCTATACTTGCCCTTAAAATCCATTTCCTGTTTCCGTCAGTTCGGAGGACAGCAATGATAAAGTGCGGGGCATTCCTAAACCCCATAAACATATCACTGATATAAACCCCTTTTTTCATGACTTCTTTAAACCAGAAAGTCTTTGAATAGTTTTTCCCCATCAGATCGTAGGGGCCGATATAGGCAAGATGTCTCCCTTGATCGTCGATAATACCTAAGTCCGCAAAAAAAGAACCTTCTCGGTTCATGACGTTGAAAATACGTCTGAGGTTTGGGGTTTTTTGTAGATAATCCGGAGAATGGGTAAAAACCACCAATTGGAGATCGGAGGTTCGTTCCCTTAAAAACAGTTCTATTATTCCCCGGTGGTGATCAACCTGACTCTTGAAGTAGCTCTCTATCTTCATCCTGGAAAATCCGGAGTAGTAAATGTAGATACCCCAACCGACCAGAAAAAGGGGAGCCAGGGAACATATAAGGGTAAGGAACACAAATTTCCGGTATAGTCTGGAATAATGATTTTTCACCCCTCTTTTTCCGCCGCTCTGATCTCTATTCCCTGCAACTTCCAACTTAAGCTTCATGGGTAAACCTTTCCTCAAAGTGTACTGTGATCTCT
>WOUX01000063.1 GCA_009773075.1 bacterium
TGCGCAAATCCATGAGAATAGCAAGGCTAAGAAATGACTACGAAAACTTGTGGTGGCTGCATTTGGAAATGTCTTCTGTTGAGAATAAGGATGCACAACGTAGGATCGCATGGGAAATTGCTCCCCACTACACCGAAGATCAGTTTAATGACTTGAAGGCACACCAGCTAGCGGCCTATTTAGATGAGAGGCGCTGCCGGACCCTCGATTCAAAGGGCGAGATCAAGGACAAAGGGGACATAAGCCCCCACAACGTGGAGGATCTGGAGGAGCGGTTGAGTTATCTGCAGACAACGGCAGACAGCTCTGTTCCTCCCCCAGGTTTGCATCCCGTGGATTTGTACTTCGTCGACCGTGAGAAGGGAAAAGTGAGGGCTGTCGTATCAGCCATGGCACAAGACATCAGATCAATACTTTCGAAGATCCGACAGCGAGCACACGACTTCCTCAGCATAACTGAGAAACAGCTGATATACGGGCAAGTCAACTCTGACATCTTTGAACAGAATCGGAAGTATGTCGATTTGAGGTTGGCCCAAATAGCCCCTGATGCCTTGGATAAATTCCTGGTGGTATATCGGCGCATGGGAGAAGAGGACGAAGAAGCCCGAAGCCACGCGCTCACTACTTGCAGGAGAATTTTGGAGGCTCTTGCAGATAGCGTCTACCCGGCTAGTGAAACAAAGGTGAAAGGGCCAGACGGAAAAGAACGCCTCTTGACGCAAGACAAGTACATTTCGCGTCTCTGGCAGTTCGTAGCGGACAAAGTCGGTCAAAGGACATCAGGCGAACTTCTGCTCTCTCAAATAGCCGATCTGGGGCACCGAATCGATAAGGCCTACGCACTTGCTTGTAAGGGCGTCCATGCTGAAGTCTCCGCGTTTGAAGTTAATCAGTGCGTGATACAGACCTATTTAGCCGTAGGAGACATCTTGCGGCTATACGATCAGACGTCGGCGCTTGATTCAGTCGAAAATAAGGATCCAGCAATATAGGATGCCAACAATGCGTTGCACAGCGGACTGGCTCCAGCGCTGGCGCGCTTCCACCAGCCGGTGAGCGCCACGTTGAGTCTGTAGGAAAAGTCCATTTTTAAGATTTTTCAAAAAATAATATTCAATACAATCAATAAGTTACAAAGTTCCCAATTGTTGATTCATGGGTTTTTCTACAGACTCGTTAGCCCCATATAATAAAGATACATTATGAAGACATTTATTCGATCGGCAACCATGTTTTTATTCGTAGCAGTAGTGCCGATGTTTGCAGGCATTCTTCCATCTTTTGCCGCTGATTTGCAGATGTTTTCTAATGTACAATTGGTGAAAAATCCAGCAAACGATGGGGATAGCTTTCTTGTGAAAGCTAATGGAAAATCTTTCCATGTGAGGCTTTATTTTGTTGACTGTCCTGAAACTTCCATCAGTTTTAAGAGCGATGCACAGAGAGTAAGGGAGCAAACACGTTATTTTGGATTAATCAGTGCAGAGCGCACCATTCATTTTGGGAATGAGGCAAAAATTTTTGTTGAGCGCATCCTTGCTAAACCTTTTACTCTTTATACAGACTTCGCAAGTGCTTTGGGAAGGTCACCCAAAGGTCGTATGTATGGATTCATTATTACGGCAGATGGGAATGATTTGGCAAGTCTGCTCGTTAAAAATGGTTTTGCCCGTACTCACGGTGTAGGGAGGAAAACGCCCGCGGGAACATCGCGCGATGAAATGTTCGAAATACTCAGGGATATGGAGATTTCTGCCATTTTAAAACACATCGGCATTTGGTCGGAAAGTGATCCAGATCGGATTGCCGAACTTCGTGCAAAGCAACGTAGTGAAGATCAGGAATTAAAGGAATTACAAAGCCAAGTAAAAAAAGCCCCACTCCCCCAAAGCTTGCTTGACCTAAACAGTGCCAGTAAAAAAGAACTTCAGTTTATCAAAGGAATCGGTCCCGTTCTTGCTGAAAGAATCATTGTTGGTCGTCCATATAAAACTGTAGATGATTTGCTCAAAGTAAAAGGAATTAGCCACAAAAAACTTGAAAAGATTCGCCCTTATTTCGGAATAGGTAAAAAATAGGAGAATAGCATTAGTCTTCTGAGTAACTTCAAAAAAGTTACTCCTTGATAAACCGCCCCAGCGGGGCGTGGGTCGCTAACCAGTCATTCAAGCCGACCGGGGATTCCCTCTGTATCTTATAACATCATCTGTGGCCCGGAGGCTTAACTCATCGTTGGTCGTCGAAGATTGAAAAACTTCGGTCATAACTCCAAGAATATGATATAGTTAGAGACATGAAAATAGAATGGGATCCGAAAAAGGCAAAATCGAATCTAAAGAAACACGAAGTCTCGTTTGAAGAGGCAGCAACAGCGTTGAATGATCCCATGGCGGCAACCGGTGCCGACCCTGATCACTCCATCACTGAAGATCGCTATGTTACCTTTGGTGTTTCAAAAAAAGGTCGGCTTGTGGTAGTATCTCACACTGAGAAAGATGAAACAATTCGAATCATAAGTGCCCGCAAAGCGAGCAAAGGAGAACGAGAACTCTATGAAGAAGGATAAAGAACCCGATAAAGACGAATTACGAGTGGAGTATAAGCGCTCTGATTTTCCCGGCAACCTTGTACGGGGCAAATACGCAAAGCGTATGAAAGAATCATCTAATGTAATTGTCCTTAAGCCGGAGGTTGCTCAGGCGTTCCCAAATGAAGAGGCAGTCAATAAGGCCCTTCTCTCACTGATTGATATTGCAAAAAAAACAACACACCCAACAATTAATGGCGCATCTCCACGCTCTCGCTTCCTCGCTGTCCGGCTGTGCCGGACTGATTCGCTCGGTCGCTCGCCCGCCTTACTGGAGCGGAGCGCGGGACGCCCTTAAGATTCTAAGTTGACAAACAGGGCTAAAAAGAGTAAAGAAAATTGCCCCGTGAGACCTATCCCCGCCCACAGGGCGGGGCATTACGGCCTCACGGAAAGCCGGCAACTTTCATAGTCTAATTCAAAATCGCCATTCATCCCCGTTCACAGAACGGGGCATTCTGGCTGTTTTCGTAAATACACAGTGGAATCTCTTTTGTATCGTACACAACGTGAAGAAGATACACCGATATGGATTGGGATTTGCCTGATATACCCAAAGGATGGAGACCGGATAAAGCAGGGATGAAGCTTAACAAAGCAACGCCACCCGATATCTTCACAGATTGAAGGAAGGGCAATAATGCTCCGCCGGGAAAATGCATCGTCTGTGCTAAGTTAAAAGTCTGAAAAAAATCGGTCTTGGTCAGGAAACTACTCCCCTGTAAAAGGACTTTTTCTACAGACTCGTTATAACTAAAAAAATCATTTGACAAATAGTGTATTACAATGTAAACATATGATATGATTTTTTATGAGAATGTCGTCAAAAAATCCGTTGCGAAGGAAATTATTCCCGAAAATGTCTTCAAAAGATTCAATAACGCTTTCATTGCAATAGATACTACCAATGATTTGGGGCTTTTTGATATTAAAAAATTGAAATCTTCCGTGCAAAGAACTTATTACCGATTAAGAAAAGGAAAATATAGGGCTATTTTCTATATAGAAAATGGAAATTATTTTGTTATATCAATAGCCAAGAGAGATGAGGTTTACTATAAATGGGAGTGATATCCGTTAGACTAAATAAAGAGGAAGATAACATGCTAAAGCAGTTATCAGAGTATTTTCGTATCGACAGGTCAACGCTGATAAAAAAGTCGTTATTTGATCTGTATGCAAATATGCTGGACATAGAGACAATAGAATCATTTGAAAAGAAGGAGAAAAAAGGAAAGGTCTCATTTGTAACTGCAGAAGACATTTTGAAGGAATAGAAAAATCAAAATTGGGATGGCAAAGCAAAAAGCTCCAGATGCAGTGCAACGCCGCAGATGGACTTTTTACGAAGCCATCAAGATTGGATGATTAATATGGCAAGTATATTGGTTGTTGACGATGAGGGGTCTATCAGACGCCTGCTTGGTGAGATGTTGGATATGAATGGATACAAATGCGCTCTAGCTGCCGATGCAGCAGAGGCTCGGACATTCATTAGGGATCAAGGTTTTGATCTTATTCTTTGTGATGTGAATATGCCTGGCGAGTCTGGATTAGACTTAATTCGATATGTTCTTGCCGAGCATCAGGAGACAGCAGTCATTATGATCAGTGCTGTAGATGATACTGAGATTGCAGAGACTGCTTTGGAAATAGGGGCTTTTGGTTACATTATTAAACCGTTTAGGCACAACGAGTTAATGATAAATATAGCCAATGCTTTAAGGCGTAGAGAATTGGAGATTAAGAATCGGATTCAACGTGAGAATTTAGAGCAGGCGGTCTTGGAGCGTACCGGAGAACTCCAAACGACTCTTAATAAGTTGAAAATAGCCACAGAAGGGATCATTCAGGCGATGGCAATGACAATTGAAATTAGGGATCCTTATACTGCTGGTCATCAACGCCGTGTGAGAGATCTTTCTTGTGCTATAGCTGAAGATATGGGCCTTTCAAACGAATGTATTAATGCTATCCGAATGTCAAGCATGATTCATGATCTCGGGAAGATTGCTTTGCCGTCTGAGATTCTCAGTAAGCCAGGTCGATTAACCACGAGCGAGTTTGAACTGATTAAGACTCATTCCCAGATAGGTTACAACATATTGAAAGATATAGAATTCCCGTGGCCATTGGCCGAAATCGTACTCCAGCATCACGAAAGAATGGATGGTTCAGGATACCCTCAGGGCCTCTCAGGAAAAGACATTCTCCATGAAGCAAGAATAGTGGCTGTAGCGGATGTTGTTGAAGCTATATCCTCCCACAGGCCCTATCGTCCGGCTCTTGGTGTAGATAAAGCTCTGGAAGAAATTTCAATGAATAAAAATGTCCTTTATGATCGAACAGTGGTGGAAGCTTGTGTAAAACTTTTCTCTGACGGTAGATTTGAATTATAGCCTTCGAACAGTTACTGGTTTAAAAGTAATTGTCTTATGTGAGAACTGTAACTATTCTGCTAATATTCACTTTAAAGGGGATCTTTTATGAATAGAGGCATTCAGAAAATATTTTCTGAGGTTCCTCAGCTTTGTATAAGGAGGATAAGATATGGGAGATAAAATCATTATTTACGGTAAGGCAGGTTGACCCTACACAAGAGAAGCCAGGTCGGCTTATGGTGAGGGTGCCATTTACATGGATGTTCTTGAAGACAAAAACAAACTTAAGGAAATGCTCAAAGTTTCCAATGGAGTGAGGGAAGTGCCGGTTATAGTGGAAGGTGAAAGAGTAAAGATAGGCTATGGTGGATCGTGAGGTGTATGACCACTCATCGGTGATGGATTTACCCCTCCTAGTCGTTGCCCCAGTTGTAAAAAAGCACACCTGGAAATGCCAACATATCGGATCTGTTAGCAGGTAAGAGACGATAAAAATCTTGACAACTTTCGATGTGTGTGGTAATTTTTTGAATGAATGCTCATTCAGATTTTTTCTTTAATCTTGCCATTTAAAAAGGGTTTTCCTTGTTTTTTAATTTTAAGGGATGCAAAAGCTTTTTATTTATGTTTTTTAGGTTCAGGAGGTAATTATGGTTGGAATCAAATCATACGGGGCATATATACCCATCTCTAGAATGAATAGAGATATAATCGGCAATGCATGGGGCACACGTCCCATAGGTGGCGAAAGGAGTGTTGCCAATTATGATGAGGATAGCCTGAGTATGGCTGTAGAGGCTGCTCTAAACTGTTTAGATGGAGAAGATCGTCAAGGGGTTGAGGGGTTGTTCTTTGCCTCAACGACTTCGCCGTATAAGGAAAAGGCATGTTCATCCATAGTGGCTACCGTTGCCGATTTAAGCAAGAATATCTGGACTAGTGATTTTGCAAACTCTCTTAGGGCAGGGACCTCTGCGATGAGAACGGCCCTCAATACCATTAAAAGTGGTGAAGCAAAGAGTATCATGGTGACTGCCGCTGACTGCAGGCTTGGGACTCCTCGTTCTGTTGATGAGCAGACCTTTGGAGATGGTGCAGCAGCTCTTCTTCTAGGAGATTCAGATGTTATAGCCACTATAGAGGATGTTTACTCCGTGTCTGATGATATTACCGATGTTTGGAGAACAGATCAGGATACTTTTGTACGTTCATGGGAAGATCGTTGGGTATTGGTTAATGGCTACACAAAGAATATGAAGGCGGCAATCTCTGGGATTATGAAGAAAAGCGGGTTGACGCCGAAGGATTTTGCCAAGGTGGTGTTATACAGTCCTGATGCCAGGAGTCATATGGATTTGGCTAAGAGCCTGGGTTTTGATCCCAAGACCCAACTTCAGGATCCTTTGATTACGACTGTTGGAAATCTTGGAACTGCACAGCCTTTGGTTCTTCTGATTTCAGCCCTGGAAGAGGCAAAAGCCGGTGATAAGATTCTTCTGGCTAGCTATGGAGATGGAAGCGATGTTTTTATAATACGAGTTACAGATGCAATTGAAAAAGCAAAAAACAAGCGAGGGGTCAAAAGGGGTGTGGGATTGAAGATGATGTTGCCTAGTTACCAAAAATACCTTGCTTATCGGCAGCTTGTATCCCTGCCAGAGGAGTTTATAAAGCTTTTCCCTTCAGCATCGGTAATGTGGAGGACCCAAAAGTGGGTCTTAAGCTGTCATGGGAGCAAATGCAAGCACTGTGGGCTTGTTTCTTTCCCAATTCAGAGGGTGTGTTTTGGGTGTCATTCTAAGGATGAGTTTGAAGAGGTGAGACTTTCTGATAAGAAGGGCAAGGTGTTTACCTATTCCCTGGATAACCTTGCCGGTGGAGTGGATCCTCCAACGGTACAGACGATTGTCGAGTCAGAGGAGGGAGGAGCAAGAATCTATTGTCTGATGACCGACTGTAATCCAAAAGAGGTTAAAGTAGGTTTGCCAGTGGAGATGACTTTCAGAAGATTTCACAGAGAAGGGGGTTTTTATAACTATTTCTGGAAGTGCAGGCCGGCAAGATAAGGAGGAACAAAATGGAAAGCATAAAGGATAAGATCGCCATAATAGGGATGGGGTGTTGTAAGTTTGGTGAAAACTGGAATAAAGGTCCTGAAGATATGATAATAGAGGCGGCTTATGAGGCATATGAGGATGCGGGTATTGATCCTAAGGATATTCAGGCTGCCTGGCTTGGAACAGTCGGTGCCCATTGGATAGGCATGGGAGGGCTTGCTCTGGCCGAACCCCTTAAATTGCAAGGAATACCCATAACAAGGGTAGAAAACTGGTGTGCTACCGGACATGAGGCCCTCAGGAATGCCTCTTTTGCTGTGGCATGCGGCATGTATGATATTGCCATCGCCGTAGGTTTTGAGAAACTCAAGGATACAGGTTTTCCAGGATTGGGAGTTGGCAGGGGGATGCATCCTGTGATGGAGATGCGGAGGACAGCTCCAAGTAGTTTTGCCTTTATTGCTACCAGGTATTTTCATACCTATGGTCTTAGTCTAGAGGAAGGCAAAGAGACTATAGCCAAGATCGCAGTCAAGAATCACAAAAACGGGAGTATGCATCCAAAGGCCCATTTTCAGAGGGAGATTACCCTGGAGCAAGCCGTAAAAGCTCCTATTATTGCCTCGCCCCTTGGTTTGTTTGATTGCTGTGGTAACAGCGATGGTGCTGCCGTGGCGATTATTACCAGGGCTGACCTGGCTAAAAAGTTCAGGGATGATCCTATCTATATAAAAGGGATAGGGCTTTCTCAGAACAGCATGATGCCTCATTTCCAGCCAGGGTTTGATTGGACAGGTTTTGAAGTGACTCAAACAGCAGCCAAACAGGCATACGATCAGGCAGGAATTAAAAACCCCCGCAAGGAGATAGACCTTGCTGTAGTCCATGATTGTTTCACCATAACTGAGCTTATTATTTATGAAGATCTGGGTTTCAGTCCCAAAGGGAAGGCAAAAGAAGATGTCGATGCCGGAACTTTTGCTCTTGATGGGGAGCTTCCTGTCAATACCGATGGCGGGCTCAAGTGTTTTGGTCATCCTGTTGGGGCAAGTGGCTTGAGGATGAGCTATGAGATATACAAGCAATTACAGGGGAAAGGGGATAAGCGCCAGGTGAAAAATGCTGAAATTGGATTGGCTCATACCCTTGGAGGACATCCTTCTGTATCCTGTGTGATGTTATATGGTAATGATCGCGGTTAGAAAAAATTCTACTTAGTTCATCCTGAAAAATGAAAAATTTCCTTTGGAGCGAACATGAGCAGGATTTTTGGGGCACTCATCTTGACGAAGCGGAAGATAAGCATTTTCAGGTGTTTGAGCCCGAAGGGCGAGTTTCTGAAAATGCCTGAAGCGAGTCATAGATGGGTCAAAAAACCTGCACTAGAGAGCGGAAGAGGGAATTTTTCAGTGTGAACTACTTGAGGAGGGAACGAAATGGATTTTGAGTTTACAGAGGAGCAAAGGATATTTAGGGAGGCGATAAAGAACTTCGCTGAAAATGAGATAGGACCACTGGTCGAAGAGGCAGAAGAGACAGAGGTCTATCCTGTAGAGATAATTCCCAAGGCCGGGAAGCTGGGTTTCCTATGTGTCAGGTATCCGGAAAAGTATGGCGCTGCAGGGACAGATAAGCTCACTGAAAATATTTACATAGAAGAGCTTATGCGGGTGTGCTCTGGGATAGGTTCCGGGCTTCTTGTCCAATCTAGCCTTGGTACTTCCATGATTCTTGAGCATGGAACAGAGGAACAGAAGCAGGAATATCTTGTCCCGGCCATTAAAGGGGAGAGGATATCAGCATTTGGCCTTACAGAACCCAATGCTGGTTCTGATGCAGCGTCAATACAGACAACGGCAGTAAAGGATGGGGATTCTTATGTAATAAATGGCAGGAAGATATTCATCACCAATGGAAGTATTGCGTATACTCATCGTGGATAAAGGCACCCCTGGTTATTCTGTTACCAGAAAATTGAAGAAGGTGGGAAACCGTTCGGCTGACACTGCAGAGTTGCTTTTCGAGGACTGCAGGGTTCCAAAAGACAAGTTGGTGGGAGAGGAAGGGAAGGGGTTTCCATACCTGATAGCCACACTCAAGAGTGGAAGGATTTCCTATGGTGGAAGGTGTATCGGGGTAGCAAGGGCAGCCTTGGAGTCATCCATTCGATATGCTGGGGAAAGGATCCAATTTGGCAAACCCATAAAGGATTTTCAGGTAACCAAATTCAAACTGGCCAGGATGGCAATGGAGATTGAGGCTGCCAGGTGGTTGACATACAGGGCATCCTGGTTGTTTGATCAGGGGAAAGACTGTATGAAAGAGGCCTCAATGGTAAAACTCTACGCGAGTGAAGTAGCTCAAAGGGTTACGAGTGAAGCCATGCAGATCCATGGTGGATATGGGTACATAATGGAATATCCTGTTCAGCGCCATTGGCGTGATGCAAGACTTCTAACCATTACTGAAGGGACTTCAGAGATTCAGCAGATAGTCATAGCCAGGGAACTGGGCGTTTAAAAAATTTTCCAAAACCCCCTTGACAATAGTAATTAGAAGTTGCATACTTTTTGA
>WOUX01000331.1 GCA_009773075.1 bacterium
CTTTATAAAGTCAGTCCTCTGAAGGTCGGCCGGATTGTCAATAACGATAACTATCTTATCCCCGTTCTTTTCTAATGGGACCCACAGGGTTTTTTTCAAATAACTAACCTTCAAACCCACCAACAGTTCCCCGGGGATAACAGTCTTGTCATCGAATTGAACAAACCTGCATTTATAAAAATCACTCAGCGCCTTGCCAATATCTGACTTTGAAATCTTGAATCTTTTCATCAATATGGATTCGATCTCTTCTCTTTGCTCCCTGGCGTCCTTTATGGCTTCCTCCAGTTCTCTAGAAGTAATAATATGGTTGGTTACCAGGTAATCAAATTTTGAGGACCGCCTTTTACCCATCTTGATCTGATTATAAAAGGCTATCCCCAAAATCTTTGCAATCTCAGTAATGGATCTTTGATCCTCTACAGTAAAATCAGTACCATCCTTCTTGTTAATTAACTGTATGACCCCTAATAAGTACCTCTCGAATATAATGGGAGCCGCTAAAACCTGGACAGTTTTATAGCCTGTCTTTTGATCCCAGCTCTTATCAAATCTGAGACCGGGATTAATGTTTTTCAGTTGTTCTGCATCATAGGCATCAGATATATTGACAAGTTCTTTGGAATAAGCTGTATAACCTGCAATGCTTTCAGGGCTTACAGAAACCCTGATCTCCTTTATTCCACTTCCCACCATAAACCTTGAATAGAGTTCCTTCTTAACCCCATCTACTGCATAGATTGTAATCCTGTCTGCATCAAACAATCTGAGCATGTCATCCTTTAAATCAACAAGAATCTCATTTATATTCTTGGCGGAGTGGATACGATTGGTAATCTCCCTCAATGCCAATCCATACTCCACTTCCTTCTTTAGCTTCTCAACGTTGTTTTCAGTATTGTCTGTCTTTTTTGTTATATCCAATCTTCTCTCCAAAACGATTAACTGAAGGGGCTTATTACCTTACGCTGAAAAGTGATGAACTTGTAAAAAGTTAAAAAGAATCCTCTACCAATCTCAATTTACACATAACTACTCAGGCACAAATTTTTCTAGCCTATTAGCCTATAGGCTACAGGCTATTAGCCTGTTCTTTGTGCCTTTGTGCCTACCTGAGTAGTTACATTTACACTAGCATACCTAAATAAATAAAATCAACCTAAAAAAACAGGGGGCAGAAAGGGGATGATAGCAGAATAGAAGGCAATCTCAATGATTAGATTTGTTACGGACTTACTTTCCCCAACTCGAGTCCCATAACGGGCTTTGGTGTCTTGAGGAAAAAGTTCAAAGCGCCAGCCAGTCCAAAGCAGACGGCAGCGATTAAAAAAGGAACTACATAACTCCCTGTTACATCGTACACGAACCCACCTATCAAAGAGCCAATTATCGCCCCAATTCCAGCCAGGTTCCCGAAATAGTTTCCTATCAAACCAGGAATCTGAGGTACCCTTGCCCCATAAAAGAAACCATAAAGGACAACAAATATAAGGAACATGTGTGAAGTTTTTATGAAAGGGAGCCAGAGGAGCGTAGCCGTTGAAAAAAAGGCAGCCACTATAAGGGATCTCTTTAATCCAAATAAATCCGAAAAGGCGCCTCCCAAAAGTCTTCCAACTATACTCATCCCGCCGATGAGTCCGAGACCAGTGGCGGCAGCCCCTTTGGGTATACCCATATTTATGGCGAAAGGTACTATATTGATCATGACAAGGTGTACTGGCAGGGCACAGAGTATCCAGATAGAACTCAATATAAAGAATGTTTTGGTCATTATAGCATCCTTAGTGATCCACTCCGCCCTCTTTAGTGGGATGGTTTCCTCTGCTGTCGTAGTGTGGCCAACTTGTGGTTCCCCATCCAATTTGCTATGAAATTCTTCTTTTCCTAATGGACAAAGACCGATATCCTCCGGTTTATCCACCATTGCCAGGGCAACCAGGGTGAGGATAGCCCATAAGAGCCCCCCAATGATGAAATAAGACGTTCGCCAGCCATAATGTGAAATTAAATAATTTGCCAGGGGAGCCGCAATGGGAGGGCCGGCACCGATACCGGAGACTGCAATACCTAAAGCCAACCCCTTCTTCTTTATAAACCACTTTTGAATGATTGAAGTGGGTAGAGCCGTAGTGGCACCTACACCCAATGATGCGATAAGGTAAAACAGGTAGAATTGCCATAACTCCCTAACGATACCGCAAAGAAAGAAACCAAGACCCATAAAGAAGGCGCTCAAAAGAAACATTATCTTCGATCCGTATCTATCCGTCATCCTCCCTATTATGGGAATAGTAAGAATCATTACTGCCAGGTGAACGGAGTGTATCGTGGAGATCAAACCGGCGCTCCATCCAAATTCACTCTGCAAAGGCTTAAAGAACACCCCCAGAGAAAAGAAAAAACCATAACTGGATGCACTAATGAAGCAGCATATCGCTATTATCCAGCCATAAAAAAACTTTGGGTTATTTATCCTGTTCACAATATATCCAAAATCCTTTCGTATCTCATCGTATTACCCCTGTATATTGTGCCATCACTGAATCCTCCTAATGATGGTCTTTCTATCCTACCTGGAATTTAAGGATTTTATAAACTACTCAGGCACAAAGGCACAGAGCACCAAAGGCACAAAGTTAGGAAAAAACAACGAAACGACCCTGCTCCGCTCTGCTTTGTGCCTATGTGCCTTTGCCAATGTGCCTTTGCCACTTTGTGCCTGAGTAGTTACATTTTATAAGGGAATATTACCATGACGCTTGGGTACAATACCTTTGTCTCGCTTTTTGGTAGCCAGATACTTTAAGGCGTTGACGATAGTTAATCTGGTCTCTGCAGGTTCAATAACGTCACTGATGTGCCACAAACTGGATGCCGCATATATAGGATTGGCATACGTGTCTTGATATTCTTTCAGCTTTGCTGCCCGCATCTTCTCTCCATTCTCAGCCTTTTTGATCTCGGCTCCATAAAAAAGCTCCACTGACTGCTCCGCCCCAAGCACCCCCATCTCCATCGTGGGCCAGCAGTATATCAGGTCTGTGCCCATTCCGGGAATAACACCCATACCGAGATTCCCTCCACCATACGCCTTACTCAACATGATCCCGATACGGGGGACAGTAGCCTCACACAAGGCGTAGAGCACTTTCGCTCCGTGCCTGATAATACCCACATGCTCCTGGGCCGAACCTGGCATGTAGGCAGGTGTATCTATAAGA
>WOUX01000332.1 GCA_009773075.1 bacterium
TTATTCAGGCACAAAGGGGCAAAGGCACATAGGCACAAAGTAGAGTGGGGGTCAGGGGCCGGGGGTCAGGGGTTAAAATTAACCTGATCCCCGATCCCTGGGTACTCTGTGCCTGGTTACAAACAAGAAAGGAGGCGTTAAAATGCTTTGGAAAAGGTTGGGTTTTGCGTTTTTGATTTTACTCTTTATTTGCGGCACATTAATTACCATGGGTCAGAAGCCTGCGATGGCTAAAGAGACGAAATTGATTATGGCAACCTATATCCCACCGCAGGCTTATAAAGATCTTGCAGTAATGCTGACGAGTTTTCCTGACTATGTTAATAAACACGGGAAAGGGATTGCACAAATTGAGTATTTTCATTCGGGAACACTGCTCAAGGCGGAAGAGTCGCTTCCTGGCCTGATGCAGGGGACAGCAGACATAATCCTTCACACAGATTCCTACATTATGGGCACACTTCCGATCCTGGGAATCCTTGAACTCCCGCTCTTATATCCAGACATGGAAACATCTCACGAAAAGCTCAAGATAGGGTCGCCCTTGTATAACCTCGTGAACCAGGAACTGGCTAAGAAGAATATCCTTATGGTGGCTGTTCCAGGTGTTATTCCCGAATACATATGGACCAATAAGCCTGTAAGAAAACCTGATGACTTAAAGGGGCTCAGGATAAGAACCGCAGGGCGTGTGGAGGCAATGGTGCTCAAAACCCTTGGAGGGGCATCTACCACAGTGTCCTCAGCAGAACTCTATGAAGCGCTGGCAAGGGGGACTGTCGATGGAACTATGTGTTATTTAGGGACAGTCCCGTCAAGGAACCTCGAGGAAAAGTTAAAATACGTGAATAGGACTTATTTTGCCAGCTATAGCGGGGGAATTTTCATCCATGTTCATCCGATTAGACAAATGGAATAGCCTGCCCCCTGAAGTCCGTAATTTACTTATAAAGGCGGGGAAAGATTATGAAAAAGCCCTCGTTGAATACGTCTTACCGTATCATAAAGAGAATTACTGGCCACTGATAAGGAAGGCCGGGGTAAAGGAGATTGTGCTTACAAAGGAAGAGCAAAAGGAATTTAAGAAGAGACTCGAACCCGTATGGGATTGGTGGAAGGGTCTGCTGCCTCCGGGGGTTGGTGAAAAGGCTATAAAGCTGGCTACTGAATAGTTCAGGTGGATAGCCTGTAGGCAGTTAGGCTATAGGGTAAAGAAGCAGAGACACAGACTTATTGACGCAGTCCGTCTGCAAAACTAACGGCCTTCAGCCTTCAGCCTAAACAACCTGAGTAATAACCATTAAAAAAAGGAGGTACCAAAAATGTTTTGGAAAAAGTCAGGCTTTGCGTTTTTAGTTTTATTCTTTGTATGCGGCACATTAATTACCGTGGGTCAGCAGCAAGCGATGGCCAAAGAATTAAAGTTGATTACTGCCACCTATGCACCGCCTGCCTACAAGGATGCGTGGCAACCCTTACAGCATTTTATTGATTATATTAATGAACACGGAAAAGGCAAGGTGAACATCGATTTTTATCACTCAGGAACATTGCTAAAGGCGGAAGAGTTGTTGCCGGGGCTGATGCAGGGAACAGCAGACATGATTTTTCATACAGATTCCTATATCATGGGTACACTCCCAATCCTTGGAATTCTTGAACTGCCCTTCTTATACGATGATATTGAGTCGAAGGTTAAAAATGAAGAGCTCGCAAAGAAAAATATCTTTATGATAACTGCCGGAATCACGCTTCCACCTGAGCATATATGGACAAATACCCGGCCCATAAGAAAACCCGATGACTTAAAGGGACTCAGGATAAGAATTGCAGGGCGTATAGAGGCAATGGTGATCAAAACCCTTGGTGGTGCATCTACCACAGTGTCCTCAGCAGAAGTCTATGAAGCGCTCCAGAGGGGAACCGTCGATGGAGTTATGTGTTATTTAGGGACAGTCCCGGCGAGAAGCCTTCAGGAAAAGTTGAAATATGTAAACAAAGGTTACTTCGCCGCTTATGGAGAACAACTGTATATCCGGCTGGATAAGTGGAATAGTTTACCTCCAGATGTCCGTAAGCTTATATTAGAAGCGGCAAAGTCTCTAGAAAAGCAATCCATAGAATATGTAATACCATATCATGAGAAGTACTACTGGCCCCTGATCAAAAAAGCAGGGATAGAGATCATTGTGCCTACCCCTAATGAACAAAAGATGTTTAAAGAGAGGATTAAACCCGTATGGGATTGGTGGAAGGGCCTGCTGCCTCCAGGGGTTGGTGAAAAGGCTATAAAGCTGGCAACTGAATAGTTCAGACTAACAGCCTGTAGGCTATTAGGCTGTAGACTGTTAGGAGGCTATTAGCCTACTTCAGCCTTCAGCCTACAGTCTAAATAACCTGAGTAGTTACGGAATAACAATCATTAAAGAAAGGAGAGAAACAATGTCTTGGAAAAGGTTGGGTTTTGCGTTTTTAGTTTTATTATTTGTCTGTGGCACATTGACTACCATAGGTCAGCAGCAAGCAATGGCCAAGGAGTTAAAACTCATTTTTGCACACTATATACCCCCTGCTTATAAGGATCTCTTTCCTCCTATACAGGGATTCCCTGATTATATCAACGAGCATGGAAAGGGCAAGGTGCGTGTTGAGCATTTTCACTCAGGAACACTGCTCAAGTCAGAAGAGTTGTTGCCAGGATTGATGCAGGGGACAGCCGATATTATCTTTCAGTTGGATTCAGCCATGATGGGCACCCTTCCCATACTGGGGATATTCGAACTCCCGCTCTTATATCCAGACGTGGAAACATCTCATGAAAAGCTGAAGATAGGTTCTCCTCTACATAAACTCATCAATCAGGAACTGGCCAAGAAGGATATTATTGCAATAGCCACCTTGCCGGCTGTCTTTGAATACCTATGGACGAAGAAACCTATCAGAAAACCCGATGACTTGAAGGGGTTGAGGATAAGGGTTGCAGGGCGTGTAGAGGCCGCGGTGGTCAAGGCTCTCGGTGCAGCCCCCACTACTACGTCTTCAGCAGAACTCTATGAGGCGCTCCAGAGAGGAACGGTCGATGGCACTGTATGTTATCAGTCAACCATTATATCA
>WOUX01000064.1 GCA_009773075.1 bacterium
GAAAAAAACATTAGTATTGATGACGAAGATAGGCTTTTACAAATGTGCTTAGAGATCGATATTTCATTTAGTATGGGAAATGGCTCTTCAAGGGTGCTGTTAAATGGCAAGGATGTTACAGAGGCAATAAGATCTTCCAGTGTGAGTCTGCTGGCATCAAGCGTCTCTGCTAAAAAGGTTGTAAGGGATGCATTATTAAGTGTACAAAGAAAGATGGGGGAAGATGGGGGGGTCGTTATAGAGGGAAGAGATATTGGAACAGTGGTTTTCCCTGATGCCGATATTAAATTCTATCTTGATGCTTTATCAGAAGAAAGGGGGAAGAGGAGACACAGGGAATTAATAGCAAAAGGAGAAAAAGTCAGCTTAGATAGGGTTACTAAGGAAATAATTCAAAGAGACCGTAACGACAGTTCGAGAAAATATGCCCCGTTAAAACCTGCCATTGATTCTATTAATATTGATTCTACCGACAGAACTATTGAAGAAGTTGTAGAGAAGTTCTTGGAGATTATTAGAGGAATTAAAAAGTGTTGGAAAAAATAATTTAGGAGGATAACCTTTTAATGGAAAAAGAAGCTGATGTGGTTCAAGATAAAGATTCTATTTATGATAGAAAGGATGCAGACACAGATACTGCCTCAAGAAACAAGAGTTCTGATGCCGATGAAAATTTTGAGCAACTTTACGAAAACAGTTTAAACAAGTTGCAAGAAGGGGAAGTAGTAAGAGGGAAGGTTATTCAGATAACTGAAAACAATATTATGGTAGATGTGGGTTATAAGTCTGAAGGACAGGTGCCGACTAAAGAATTCTTGAATGAACGGGGAGAGCTAACTGTAAATATTGGCGATGAGGTTGACGTTTTACTTGAGCGAAGAGAAGATAAAAATGGATCTGTGGTTTTATCCAAAAATAAGGCAGACAAGTTGAAAGTATGGGATGAAATTAGCAGAATTTTTGATGAAGATAACGTTATAGAGGGAGAAATCATTTCCAGGGTGAAAGGTGGATTTGCCGTAGATATTGGTGTTAATGCATTTTTGCCTGGGTCACAAGTCGATCTTCGCCCTGTTAGAAATTTTGAAGAATCCATTGGTAAAAGGTTTAAATTTAAGATAATAAAATTCAACAAAAAACAGGGGAATATCGTTTTATCTAGAAGAGCCATCATGGAAAAGGAAAGAGAGAGTTTGAGAAAAAGAACCCTAGAAACTCTGGAAGAGGGGCAAATAATTGAAGGTACGGTAAAAAATATTACCGACTATGGTGTTTTTATAGACTTAGGAGGAATTGATGGTCTGCTGCATATCACAGATCTATCCTGGGGTAAGATAACCCATCCTCAGGATTTGTGTTCAATAGGAGACAAACTAAAGGCTAAAGTCATAAAATTTGACAGAGAAAACGAAAGGGTCTCCTTAGGGTTAAAACAAATCACACCTGCCCCCTGGACCAATGCAGACGAAAAGTATCCAATAGGCTCAAGGGTTAAGGGAAAAGTAGTCAGTCTAGCAGATTATGGTGCCTTCATTAGGTTGGAAGAAGGGATTGAGGGGTTAGTACATATTTCTGAGATGTCCTGGACTCGAAAGATAAGACATCCATCGAAAGTTGTGGCCATAGGTGACGAAATAGATGCTGTAGTTCTGGATATTGATACGTCTAGAAAGAGAATTTCTTTGGGTATAAAACAAATAGAACCAAATCCCTGGGCTATGGTTAAAGAGAAATATCCCTTAGGCACAAATATTAAAGGTGTCATCAAAAATGTGACCGACTTTGGTATATTTGTAGGCATAGAGGAAGGAATTGATGGATTGGTTCATATATCAGATATTTCTTGGAAACAGAAAATAAAGAATCCCTCGGAGTTATATCACAAAGGTCAAAGTGTGGAGGCGGTCGTCCTGAATGTGGACCAGGAGAATGAAAGGTTCTCCCTGGGTATCAAACAGCTTGAACCTGATCCATGGGATACGCTGCTAAAAAAGTATAAGCTGAGTGACGTAATATCGGGGACTGTTACCAATATCACTGATTTTGGTATATTTGTTGAAATAGAAGAAGGGATCGAAGGTTTAGTTCACGTCTCTGAAATTAGTAAAGAAAAGGTGGAAAAAGCCGCAGATTTTGCTAAAGTTGGAGAAAAGATTTCTGCTCTAATTATCAATATCGCAGAGAAAGAAAGAAAGATCGGGTTGAGCATTAAAGAGCTCCATAAGATGTCAGAAAAAGCTGATTTCCAGAAATTTTTAGCTAACAAAGAATCCGCCACCTCCAATTTGGGAGAACTAATTAGAAAAGAACTTGAGTAAAAAAATAGAACGTGAGGTTGAAAGATGAAAAGGCATCCCGTTTTACTGGGTATTATAATAGTAGGAATACTCCTAATTGTCTTCTTCATCACTGTATTTGCTATCACATATACTGGAGGGAATACCACCCTTGCCATGGGCGATAAGGTTGCGGTGGTAGACACTAAAGGAGTAATTAAGGATTCCACAACTATTATAGAGCAACTTTTAAGGTTTAAAAAGGATAAAAGTGTCAAGGCAATTGTGTTGAGAATTGACTCTCCAGGAGGTGCTGTTGGGCCAACTCAAGAAATCTATGAAGAGGTGAAAAAGATCAGAGAGAAAAAAAAGGTATTGGTCTCTATGGGGTCTCTAGCAGCCTCAGGTGGTTATTATATAGCCTGCGCTGCTAATAAAATAATAGCAAATCCTGGAACTATAACCGGAAGTATCGGTGTAATCATTGAGTTCGGTAATATAGAAGAACTCATGAAAAAAATTGGGTTCAAAAGTGTAATAATCAAGAGTGGTGAGTATAAAGACGTTATGTCTCCTTTCAGAAGTATAACAGATCAAGAAAAAACTATACTCCGTGGGGTTGTTGACAGTGTTCACAGTCAATTTATTGAAGCAGTAGTGGAAGGTAGAAAGTTAAAAAGAGAAGATGTGGCTAAAATCGCAGATGGAAGGATATTTTCGGGAGAACAGGCTAAGGCACTGGGTTTGGTTGATTCTCTTGGCAACCTTCAAGATGCTATATCAATGGCAGCTGAAATTGCAGGTATCAAGGGTGAACCAAATGTAATTTATCCCCCCAAAGACAGATTCTCGATACTGGATTTTTTATTCCAACGAATGGCAACAGATTTCATTAATTATCTAGAAAATAAAAGTTGCCAGTTTAATTATCTATTTGTTCCCAATAGATTATAACTATTTATATAACTGCTCAGGTTTTTAGGCTGTAGCCTAACAGCCTACAGCCTAAAAACCTAATTAGGTCAATGCGCAGTGACTAACAGCCTTCAGCCTACAGTCTAAACAACCTGAGTAGTTACCATAACTTCATGAAAGGAAACTGCTATGACAAAGAGTAAACTGGTTGAAAAAATATCTGAAAACCTCACTAGCACAACCAAGAAAGATATCAAAGTAATAGTTGATGTTATTTTTGATAGCATGATTGATTCATTAAAAAAGGGCGAAAGAATTGAAATCCGTGGATTTGGAAGCTTTAAAGTAAAGGAAAGAAACGCCAGGAATGGAAGAAATCCCAAGACTGGAATCATTGTGAACATCCCTGAAAAAAAGACCATATTTTTTAAACCTGGTAAGGAGCTTAAAAAAAAGGTAGATTATTAGGCAGTCGTGGAGATAAAGTAATGACACGGGTTGCCTCCATTGATATTGGCACCAATACCATTCGCCTTTTAATTGCTGATGTAGATAAGACAAAAGAACTTAGCAGAATACTGACAAAGAGGAACATAACTAGACTGGGAGAAGGGTTTATTAAAAAAAGGGAGATATCCTCCAAAGCAATCCAAAGGAGCATAAAAGTCTTAAAAGAGTATTTGAACTTAGTGAATGAATACAGTGCAAAAAAAACCTTAGCGGTGGCCACCAGTGCCGTTAGAGAAGCTGTCAATAAAAATGAATTTCTGATGGAGATATATCAAAACACAGGTTTAGAAATACAGGTCGTTTCAGAAAAAGAAGAGGCCAGTATGACATTAACAGGTGTTCTATCGATTATAAACGAAGTTATTGGCAGAGCCTTAGTCATAGATATTGGAGGAGGAAGCACGGAATATATCATCATTGAAGGCAAAAGCCCTGTAACAACTCACAGTTTAGACCTTGGAGCAGTATATCTAACTGAAAGATTCATCCACACTGACCCTCCAACATCTTTAGAATTGCAAAACTTAAGAGAGTTTGTTGACAAAAGACTATCATCCCTACCATGGGTAGGATTTTCTTTTTCTTCCTTATTAGGCACCGCTGGGACTATCACTACACTAGCAGCAATTGACCAAGAAATGAGCATCTATGACCCAGAGAAAATAAACAAATATGTTTTGACCAGAGAAGCGGTAAAGAGCATTTACAATAGTCTAAAGAGTCTTAATAGAGTCGAACGATGCTTACCCCCCGGCTTGGAGAGGGGAAGAGAGGATATAATTTTGGCTGGTGCCGTTGTTGTCCTGAATATCATGGAAACCCTCAATTTCAATGAAATAACGGTTAGCGATTTTGGGCTTTTGGAGGGAATAATTATGGACAGTTACGGAAAAATTGAAAACTTTTTTTAGAATACGGGACATAAGATGAAAATACTTCTCGTTTATCCAAAGAATCCAGACACCTTTTGGAGCTTCAAGTATGCTTTAAAATTTATCTTTAAAAAGGCAAGCAACCCACCCCTTGGGTTATTGACTGTAGCAGCAATGCTTCCTGAAGAGTGGGAAAAAAAATTTGTAGATATGAACGTAAACATTTTGAGTGATAAAGATCTTAAATGGGCCGATTTTGTCTTTGTAAGTGCTATGATTGTTCAAAAAAAATCCATAACAGAAATCATCACCAGATGCAAAAAAATAGGTGTTAAGATTGTAGCCGGTGGTCCTCTTTTTACCACTGGATACGAAGACTTCAAGGGTGTGGATCATTTTGTGCTTAATGAGGCTGAAGTTACATTGCCACTCTTTTTAGAAGATTTAAAAAACGGATGTGCTAACCATGTTTACACATCCAATCAATGGGCAGACATAAAAAAGACACCTCTCCCACTCTGGAAACTTGTTAACATGAAACAATATGTCACAATGAATATTCAATATTCACGAGGCTGCCCTTTTAACTGCGAATTCTGTGATATTACTCTACTCTATGGACGCATACCGCGAACAAAAGATAAAGATCAAGTAATAAAAGAGCTGGAAAACCTTTACTCGCAAGGTTGGAGAAATGCAGTGTTTTTTGTTGATGATAATTTTATCGGGAATAAAAGGAAGTTAAAAGAAGATGTCTTGCCGTCTATTATTGAATGGATGGAGACAAAAAAGCATCCCTTTTCTTTTATCACACAGGCATCTATCGAACTTTCTGATGATGAAGAACTTATGCAATTAATGGTTCGAGCAGGATTTGATACAGTATTTATTGGCATTGAAACTCCGAACGAGAAGAGTTTAGCCGAATGCAGCAAGGTTCAGAATAAGAATCGCGATTTGATTGATTGTGTTAAAAAAGTCCAGGGGTTCGGTTTGCAGGTACAGGGAGGATTTATTGTTGGATTTGATAATGACCCACTCTCAATTTTTGAAACACAGATCAAATTTATCCAGAAAAGCGGGATTGTAACAGCAATGGTTGGTCTATTACATGCTCTCCCAAGCACAAAACTCTACTGTCGTCTTGATAAAGAGAAGCGATTGTTGAAAGGTGCTTCCGGCAATAACACAGATTTTTCAATTAACTTCATCCCCAAAATGAACTATGAAGTACTTATCGAGGGTTACAGAAAGATTCTCAACACGGTCTATTCCCCTAAACATTACTATGAAAGAGTTAAAACATTCATAAAGGGATATAAACCATTACAAAAAAAGATACATCGATTTAGTTTTAGATATCTCGGGGCATTCTTTAAATCCATACTGTTTCTAGGTATAATAGGAAAAGAGAGGTATCATTATTGGAAACTCTTTTTTTGGACTATATTCAAATACCCGCGACTTTTTCCACAGGCAATAACATTTGCAGTTTATGGCTTCCATTTTCGAAAGATTTTTAAAAAATACTTGTAAGGGTAATCAAGGCAATATGGAAGATCAAACCTTTCTTCTGTCATCCAGGACCCCCGCATCCTGAGGTATAGTTCTCTC
>WOUX01000333.1 GCA_009773075.1 bacterium
TGTGGGCGCAAGTCCTTACAGTTCCTGGTATGAAGAAAGCCCTGGGATGGCAAAGGTAAGAGAGATAAGCATGAAATACAATCCTGGCGCTGAGAAGTCTTATAAAATAAAGAGTTATACTCTGGGATGGGTTATGCCTCTTATTCTCTGTGAAGGGATAAAGAGGGCTGGGAAGGATCTGGATGGGGAAAAACTGGTGGCCGCATTGGAGACCATAAAGGATTTGGATACCAAGGGCCTATGCGGTCTTATAACCTATACCCCTACCATGCATTCCGGGTTGAATTACAACAAGCTTTTCAGGGCTGATCCAAAGAGCGGTAAACTTATTCCTATTACTGAGTGGAGGCTGCCGCCTGCAAGAAAATAGTTCATTATTTTCTTAATTTTGTTTAATTGTTGAAAGCTCATGGTTGAATGTTTACCCCGTTAAAGAATCCTTCTCTGACGGGATTTACTAAGTAAGGAGGGGATGACTTATGAAGATGAAAGGAAACATTCTATTGGTAGTAACCTTTACGGTTGTCTGTATGCTTTCTATACCATCTAAAGGATATTCAGCATCAGCAAGAGGTGTTACAGACACCACTATCAAAATAGGGGGGATCTTTGATCTTACAGGCCCTCTCGTAACAACCATAAAGCCCATGGTAGAAGCGTTTAGAAACTATACCAGGCATGTGAATGAAGGTGGTGGAATCCATGGGAGAAAAATTCAACTCATCATAGAGGATGACCGTTATACCATTCCTGCCGCTGTGGCAGCGTTTAAGAAACTGGTATATAGAGATGAGATATTTGCGCTTATAGGACCCGGTTCTACCGGAGAGACCAGGGCATTGACTGATCATATTATGAAACATAAGCTTCCTTCGATTGTATTTGCTGCGGATGAGGATGTAATTGAACCGTATAAGAGATACCTTTTCTTACCCCTTGATACATACGAGAATCAAATAGGGGTTATCCTTGATTATATCGTTGAGGTTACAAAAACTAAGAAACCTAGGATAGTTAATGCCTGTGTCGATGCAGGTGCCAAGGTACCGATATTGAGGGGTTTTAAAAAATGGTCTAAGTTTTTTGGACTTGAAGTTCAAGATATAATGCTCCCTATGAATGTTCTGGATACCACATCTGAAGTTTTGATCATGAAGAAGGCAAAGATTGACTATATTGTATTGAGGCCCTTTTCCTCAAGGACTCAAAAAGGTTTGGACTCAACGCTAAGGTCTTTGGTACATATTCACTTACCTCAGAGGATGTGATCGGGCTAGCGGGATCTGCGGCAAAAGATTTCTTTGGCGTCCATCCCTATAGTTCCTGGTATGATGATAACCCGGGGACAGCCGAGATGAGAAAGATAACCTTAGGGTATCACCCAGGAACTGAAAAACCGTATCGGAGCAAAAACTACTCTGCAGGATGGGTTGCGATGAAACTCCTTTGTGAGGGGATAAAAAGGGCTGGTAAAGACATTAATGGTGAAAAATTTGTAGATGCGATGGAGACCATAAAGAATTTTGATACAAAAGGCATATGTGGTCTGATTACCTATACTAATTACCTATACCCCGAAGAGCCATGAAGGATTGAAATACGATAAGGTATTCCAGGCAGATCCGGAAAGCGGGAAGCTTATCCCTGTCACGGATTGGAGAAAAGCCCCGGAGTCAAAATAGGGGGGGCACTATCGTAACAATTAATCTTTCCATAAGGAGGTGTGCTATGGAAAGGAAGTTGTTTATGGTTGGTTATAGGATGCTGCAGCGGTTATTTCTTTCCTAAAAAGTGCAAAGAGATATGGGCTAAGAAGTAAGATCATTGGATCTTTCTATGTGAGTTCAGAGGACACCATAGCGATTACAGGTGATGCCTCAAAGGAACTTGTCGCGGTAAGCCCCTATGGCTATTGGTTTGACGAGACCCAAGGAATGATTGAGATGAGAAGGATTACAAAGAAGTATCAACCTGGCACAAAGCCGAAGATCAGAAATTACACCCAGGGTTGGGTAACCTCTATGATCTGTGCAGAGGGATTAAAGAGGACGGGTAGAGATTTGACACCTGACACTCTTGTTGATGCCTATGAAACCTTTAGAAACTTTAGTACCGGTGATGTTTCAGGTCATGTTAGCTATAGCAAAACCGATCATAAAGGTGGGAGGACTAATAAACTTTACAAAACCGACATTGAAAAGCAGACCTTTATACCCATTACCGGATTTAGGGAACCGGCCTTTAGGGACTGACAATCAAGAAAACCCTGTTTGATTGATTGGTATATTCCCCAAAGTTTTATGGGAACTATGCGTCATTAAATTTTTTAGGAGGTCAGGATTATGATAAGAAAAGGCCATTGGGCAACTGTAGCGATTTTAGCTTCTATTCTGGCTCTTTTTTTTGGTACTCTCGCATCCGCGGAAGAGGCCAAAGGGGTAACAAAGGATACCATAAGACTGGGTGCAATAATAGACATGACTGGCCCTGTTACACAAATGACAGTCCCGTTAGTCCAGGCAACTAGAAACTATATTCGGCATATAAACGAACAGGGTGGTATCAATGGCAGGAAGATAAAGCTTATCATTGAGGATGACCACTATACCATTCCAGGGGCTATAGCAGGCTTCAAGAAACTCGTCTTTAGAGATGGGGTACTCTCAATATTGTATGGAGGGGGGACGGGGCAGACAATGGCACTTGCCTCCCATATTAAAAAGGAGAGGGTTCCGGTTATAACTGTCAGCCTGGCAGAGAGTCTGGTCAATCCGGTGAGGAGACATGTCTTTATACCGGCGGCCAGCTATGATGATGAGGTGGAATGTATATTTGACTATATAATTAAGATACTAAATGTTAAAAACCCCAGAATAGCC
>WOUX01000065.1 GCA_009773075.1 bacterium
TAGCCCTTCTTATCATTGGCAAACCTCACTGCTGACTTTGCTACAATCCTTCCCTGTACATGAGAGCCACTTGAGAACTTATGGGCACATGCCCCTACCCCGCAACCTGCTGTGAATAGACCCATAACAGTGGTCATACAGTTATACTGGGCAGGGAAGTCTGCTTTATATTCTGCTGGCATAAGGTCTTCAGCGCCACAGACCCAAGAACCAACAGAGGAGGCATGTGAACCTATGAAGACAGAATCTGACAACTGAAGCTCCATCGGTTTTTCCATGGGGTCAATATTATGGGCAGCCCAGTTTGTGGCACCTGCGATTGTCATGTCGAGGAAGTCCTCCCATGCCTCAGCCTCATACTCTTTTATCTTCTTCTTCAGCTCCTTTGGATCTGTTATCTCCTTCTGATACCTTTCTACCACCCTCTGTGTGTGCATGAGAAACGGTGTTTTGCCTTCCTTCGCGCAGAGTATCATATCATAATTTCTCACAGGAGTTGGCACGGGCTTCGCATTTGAATAGGGTGCCCACTTGTCTGTCTCGGACTTATACGCATCCACATATGGCTCGTCATAGGCATTTGTTGCAGGTGTCTTGAAGAGCAGGAAGAATGTGCCAACAGGACCATAGGAGTCTTTGAACCTTGGTGGGACAAAGGTCACATCCATCTGAGTAAGCTCACCCCCAGCCTGGAGAGTGAGGGCATAAGTCGTTCCTGCTAAAAATGGCGGCATCCAGGACCTCCCAAAGCCTTCACCCTGAGACCTTGGCCTGAATACATGGACTGCACCACCCATCAGAGCGATAGTTGCCTTAGCCTTAAACACATAGATCTTTTCTTCCCTGACGCTAAAACCAATTGCACCACAGACTCTGTCGGGTTCTTTATCATCCTTGAGTAGATGCGTAATCATAACCCTTTCAATTATCTGGCCTTTATCACCAAGGGTGGCCATGGCGTTCTTTGCAGCCTCTGCCACGATAACCTTGTAACTCTCGCCGGATATCATTACCTGCCATTCACCTGATTTTCGATAGTTTCCTGCCTCATCCTTCCATATAGGAAGGCCCCATTTATCGAAATGTCTTACAGTTGAATCCACATGTCTTGCAACATCAAAAACCAGGTCCTGTCTTGCCAGCCCACACTGATCATTTGTCACATACTCAGCAAATCTTTCAGGCATACGAGGATTTGATGTTACTTTTCCGTCCATTCCCATATAGGTATTAATGGCAGAAAGTCCCATCGCAACAGGGCCACTTCTGTCAATGGCAGCCTTATCCACGAGTGTCACTTTTAATCCCAGTGGCTTTGCCCAGTATGCAGCCTCTACTGCAGCACCACAGCCGGACATCCCTCCACCGAGTATCAATACATCAGTTTCTACAACTTCCGTTGCAAACTCTCTCATAGTTACTCCTCCTTTCCTATTTATTTCTTTGTTGGAAGTGCTGTTACTCCCATTATGTCAGGTTCTCCAAGGAGCATAAGATTGTTTATATCTGCTGCATTTGCCTCTGGAAATCCCTCGAATGGCGCTATTGAACCCTCTGTTGTTGTTCTTATTGGATACTTAAACCTCTTTATTCTTCCGTCCCTGAATGTGATTGTCCACATGATGTCTTCTGTTCCTCTCAGGGGGGTTGATGCGGCACCAAGGGGCATAAAGTCTGCATATCCTCTTACATCCATAGCCTGCTGTGGACATATCTTTACACAACAGTAACACTCCCAACAGTATGTAGGCTCCTGGTTGTATGCCTTCATCTTCTCCTTGTCCAAGACCATCAAGTCGTTCGGGCATATATGCATACAGGCCGTCTTATCCTGCCCTTTACAGCCGTCACATTTTTCCGTAATGACATAACTTGGCATAATTTTACCTCCTTACATAGTTTAAATTTCTAAAGATTCGTTGTTAATACTAAGCCTCTTTCTACTTACAGTCACAGATATCTCCCTCTACCACCTCCCTCCATTGTCCCCGCATCTTAAATGTTCAATCCTCAGATCTTTATTTATTAGCCTTTCGTGCCTTCAGTACAGTAAATATCCTCAATGGAATAAAAACTGGCTTTAATCCTCCTCCACGGTCACTGCCCCGGTTTCACATACTTCCATACAGCTTTCACAACCCAGGCATTCATCCTGGTTGACTGGATTTGATTTGCCATCTTCGCCCATCTCAAAGACATCCACGGGACAATTCTCTATACAAGCACCGTCTCCGTCACACTTACTCTTATCAACTTTTACCACGTACCCCATAGTTTGTATCACCCCCTCTTCTGTAATCTATTATTTACAATCTATGCCTCTATCTCTTCCTTAACCGTTACGGCTATCTTGTAAAGAACCACAAGTATCAGAAACCCCATTGCCCAAACCCCCAGGGTAATCAATATCTCAGGGATTGTTGGTGAATATTCAAATACCCTACCTAAAGGCGATGGGATAAATCCAGTTACAACCAGGGCAAACCCCTTCTCTATCCACAGGGAAACGAACACTATCACACATGCCAATGCCAAAATACCCTCTCGCCTGCGTGTAATGGGATTAACCAAAAGGATAAGAGAAAGCACCGCTAGTGATACAGAAGTCCACATCCAGGGGACCAGTTTTCCATGCCCCTCCAGACCTGCAAATATATACTCGAAGTGATGCATGTGCTCTGGTATCTGACTGTAAAAAACAGTAAAGATTTCAAGGAGTATAAAAAACACATTAGTTGCCATGGCATAGGCAACGATCTTCCCAAGATTTTGAATGGCTTCCTTTCCCGGATCGAACTTTGTAAACCTTCTTATGATCAGACTCAATAAGATTAGGAGGGCAGGCCCCCCAGCAAACGCCGAGGCCAGAAAACGGGGTGCCATAATAGCCGTAAGCCAGAAGCCCCTTCCAGGAAGACCGGCGTAAATGAAGGCTGTTACTGTGTGAATACTTACTGCCCAGGGTATGGAAATGTATATCAAAGGTTTTACCCAGGCAGGCGGTGGTACCGACTTTCGTTCAGAAGCCAGGACATTCCAGCCGATAAGAATATTGAGAAGGAGGTAACCGTTCAGGACAATCATATCCCAGAAGAGGATCGAATTAGGGGTTGGATACAGTACTATGTTAAGTGCCCTGGTCGGTTGACCGAGATCTGCAATAATAAATACCAGACACATAATAACGGAAGCTACAGCCACAAATTCCCCCAGGATCGTAATCCTTCCGAATGCCTTGTAGTTATGCAGATAGTAAGGCAGGACCACCATAACCGCCGAAGCTGCAACACCCACAAGGAATGTAAACTGGGCGATGTAAAGCCCCCATGAAACATCCCTGCTCATACCTGTTATCCCTAAGCCGTAATTCCACTGCTGGAGATAGAAAATCGCACCTACCCCCATAATAGCAAGCAGACCGATTACTAACCCCCAGTACTTTTTACTTCCAATCAAAGCCTTTTCAAACATAACTCCTCACACTATATAATAGATTTGAGGCCCTGTACCAAGGCCGGGTTTACGTCGAATGGTGTAATTGGAGCGAAGAATTCCCCTTATCTCCGAATTGGGCTCTTCCACGTTGCCAAAAGCCAATGCCTTGTTCTTGCATGATTCAACACACGCAGGGATAAGACCTTTGGCAAGCCTTTCCTCACAGAAATTGCATTTTTCCACAACCCCCTTGGTCCTCGTTGGGAAGTTCGGATTAATCTTTTTGATAAAAGGCCTTGGGTCTCTCCAATTAAAACTCCTTGATCCATAGGGACACGCAGCCATACAGAATCTGCATCCAATACAACGATGATAGTCCATCATGACGATTCCATCTTCTCTTTTAAATGTAGCCTTCGTGGGGCATACTCTTACACAAGAGGGGTTATCACAGTGATTACAGAGCAGAATAGCGGGGCTTCCCTTCATCCCACCTCCGATGAATCGGTGTTCCTGGTCTGGAAATGCCTTCTCGTAAGATTCAGTCCAGATCCATTTGATCTCATCCTTTGGATTGGCAATGTCCGGGACGTTGTGAACTCCATGGCAGGCATTGATGCAATCTGTACATCCCTCCTTACAATTCTTCAGGTTCACAACCATAGCCAATCTTTTTTCTACCAAGACCCTTTTTTTAGCCGAAGCCTCCGCCAGCTTGACTTTTGAAACCACATCGATAACGGGTTTAACCGCAACCCCCAATATGCCTAACCCACCTATCTTTAAGAATCCTCTTCTGTCGATTTTCATAACTTGTTCCCCTCCGGCACGACATGGCAATTCCAACAGGTAGGTGTCACTTCAACATAATTGTGACACTTGTCGCAAAAATCAGCCTTATTTGAATGGCATTTCAAGCATGTATTGGAAAGACTCATATCATATTTCTTTCCATCAAGAGCTGTGTAAGTCCTTTTATCCTCACGGACAACGGAATTTCGCCAGTCGTTTAACAGCTGCATGTGTTTAGCCCTCATATATTTCGTGGATTCTACACACTGCTTCTCCTCACTAACAATCTTAAGTTCAGGTGCATATGCAGCTTTCCCACCAACTACATTATACCAGATAGGAAAAGTTATCAGGCAGAGGAAGATTATTAGTCCGGCTATGATGATAATTCTGTTATTCATCCTCTACTTCCTCCTTTCCTGGCAGAGGTTCACCCCGGAGATTCGTAGTTCTTTCTTTCTCCCCCTTCATCACCAAGGCATTCGCCACCATCTCATGGACACCGGTAACCTCAACCCCCGGAGCCCAGTAGTCGCATACAGGTACAAGGGTAGCCCTGTCAATGGCACAGACACATGCAAGACGGTTCACCCCGTATTTTTCCTGGACATACCTGACAGCATTTCCTCTTGGGAAGCCTCCCCTTAATCTCATTTCCATGTTTTCGTCGTTACCTAATCCGGCACCACCCCCACAGCAGAATGTCTGCTCCTTGATAGTATTCTCCGGCATTTCATGAAAATGGTTGCATACCTTCCGGATTACATACCGCGGTTCCTCAATGAGTCCCATAGCCCTCGCAGGGTTACAGGAGTCATGAAAGGTTACTATCAGGTTGTCATTCCTGCCAGGATCCAATCTCAATTTATTATGCTTCATAAGATCAGAGGTAAATTCCGTAATATGAACCATCTTTGTGGATTTGGCGTTCTCGAACCTCGTTCCGGTAATCGGCGAAGTCGGCACCTCAAGGAAGTCTGCAGGCCCATTCATTGTGTCCATATACTGATGCATTACCCTCCACATGTGGCCACATTCTCCTCCAAGTATCCATTTTACCCCTAATCTCTTTGCTTCAGCATATATCTTGGCATTGAGCCTCTTTATCATTTCATGTGATGTAAACAAGCCAAAGTTTCCACCTTCGGAGGCGTATGTACTCCAGGTATAATTAAGTCCCAGTTCATGGAAGAGCATCATGTACCCCATGCAGGTGTAAGTACCAGGATCACCAAAGTAATCACCAGAAGGTACGACAAAGAGGATATCTGCCCCCTTTTTATTAAGGGGGACGTTTATCTTGATCCCTGTCAAATCTTCTATATCGTCTGCGAAAAATTCCAGTGTATCCTTGAACCCATGAGGCTGTATCCCCAGGTGATTCCCTGTTCTGAAGCAATTTGCCACAGGCTCCATGGCCCAGTTGATGCCACAACCAAGCAAATGGAGAAGCTCTCTGCCCATCATAGTAATCTCAGCCGTATCAATACCGTAAGGACAGAAAACCGAGCAACGACGGCATTCGGTGCACTGGTAAAAGTAGTAAAACCACTCTTTTATAACATCTGTGGTAAGCTCTCTCGCCCCTGCCAGTTTTCCAAATATCTTACCTGACGTTGTAAATTCCTTCCGATATACCGATCTCATCAGCTCTGCCCTGAGAACAGGCATATTTTTGGGATCTCCTGAACCGATAAAGAAGTGGCACTTATCGGCACAGGCGCCACATCTCACACATATATCCATGAAGAGTTGAAAAGAGCGGTACTTGTCAAGCCGATCCTTGAACCCTTCCCGGACAATCTCCTTCCAGTTTTCGGGCAGTTTCCAGTCCTCGTCGGTCGGCGACCATTCCCTTGGATTTGGCATATCAAGGATCTTAAGATTCTTGGCCTTCGCCGGGTAGCTATAAGTGCCCGGTTTAAAATCAACGGGGACAT
>WOUX01000066.1 GCA_009773075.1 bacterium
TGAACAGCTACCTTCTTTAATCCGTCCTGGCTCCTACCTGATCCGCATGTTGAACAGATTCCCAGGAGATTCAGTCTGCAAACATCACAGTTAATTCCACAGGCTCCAGTAGGCATGACCAACCCTCATAATAATGAATATCTTCTTGATGTTACTCTGGTTTCCCTTGATCTAAGAAAAGACTATTTCAAAAAGACGAATTTGTTAAGTTTAACCCTGAAAATCCATACTTATCTCTCCTGTCCCGATAATTAATGATTAGGAGAGATCAGGGTTAAAATATCAGGCCCATCCTCTGTAATTGCAATAGTATGTTCGAAATGAGCGCATAGACTCCCGTCCACCGTTACGACTGTCCAGCCGTCGGGTTGAACCTTAACCCTCCATGTCCCAACATTAACCATAGGCTCCAATGCTAGCACCATACCAGCCTTTAACTGTACACCTCTATTTGGGAGACCGAAATTGGGGATTTGTGGTTCTTCATGGAGGTTTCTACCTATCCCATGACCTACAAAATCCCTTACCACAGAGAAACCGTTCCCTTCAACCCAAGATTGAATAGCATGGGATATATCATAGAGTCTACCTCCTGCTTTAGCCTGTTCAATACCCTTATAGAGGGCATTTTGTGTAACATCCAACAGTTTTGTTGCTTCTTGACTTATCTTCCCAACGGGGACAGTAATAGCGGCATCGCCATAGAATCCACTCCGAACTACACCCAGGTCCATGCTTACGATATCCCCTTCTTTTAACCTCCTTGAATCTGGAATCCCATGTACTAACTGTTCATTAACAGAAACGCACAGACTTGCAGGGAAACCGCGGTATCCCTTAAACGCAGGAATCGCCCCTTTTTTTCTTATCTGTTCTTCCGCATAGGAATCTAACTCTAATGTAGTAATCCCCGGTTTGATAATTTTCCTCAATGCCTTTAATATATGTACAACAATCTGGTTGCTCTTTCTCAGTAATTCAATCTCTTCTTTAGACTTTAGAATAATCATATATCCGTTTCTTTACAGGCTATTTCCTAAACTCCGTTATCTGTTTCCAAGGGACATTCAGTGGCTACCTTCCTGAAACTCGTCCATCTGCATATAGTAGTCCTGTCCATCATGAACAATGATCCGTATAATCTTCTGCTTCTGAAGGTCTTTTAAGTACTTGATTGCTTCGTTTATGTGGATGCCGAGAGAGCTTGAAATATCAGGGAGGGTAATCGAGCGTCGTCTCACAAGGTTGACTATTGCCGATTTTATATCTGTTTCATTGGTATCCTGTTCTTTCTTTTGGAATCCTTCTATAACGCTGTACTTCTCCCCCAATATGGTCTTTATCGCCTGCAATTCTTCCACGGATAGCCCTTCTGCAGAACTTTCAGCAGGGGGACGAATAACAGTATTGAGCTGGATTTTTTTAGGATCTATCTCCGAAACTATGGTTTTGATCTTCTCCACTTCGTCAAGATGGTCATTTTGCCCCTTGACAAACATTACCTCAAGCCATATTTCCCCACTAAACTCTCTGCTGAATGATTTTAACCCGTCGATTATCCGACCTACTTCCAATGAACTGTGAGGGCGGTTTATTCTATCAAATACCTCTTGTGTAACAGCGTCTAGGGAGGGAATAACAAGATCGGCGTTACGCAGGGCATTTCTTACCCCCTTTTGATAAAGTAAAGTCCCATTGGTTATCACAGCAACAGGGGTATTCGTTATCCCTTTAACGGCATTGATAATCTCTCCAATATTGGTATTTAAAGTAGGCTCACCAGAACCGGAAAGAGTGATGTAATCTATACTCTGTCCTTGGTTTAAAACATAGCTCAGTTCATGAAGGATATCCTTCGGTGTTACAAATCCCCCCCTTCTTACTGTCTTTCTGGTTGTTCTACCCAGTTGGCAGTAAACACAGTCAAGGGTACATGTCTTGAAAGGGACTATATCAACTCCTAATGAAAAACCTAACCTTCGTGAAGGTACAGGTCCAAAGATATAGTTCAATTTCACTTCTCTCAAATTGTCCATTCCTTTTTGTATATATGTTTTTCTCTACTTTTTTATTTATAATTTTATTCATCGTAATTTGCAAATAAAAAATCTAAATACTCTTGCCATTTTTCCGTACCCGGGTTATAATTTTACAATAGAAAATTTGGAAGATAAGTATACTTTTTCTCCTCAGCATTAATTTTTTGATGTAATTCATTGAGGGCTATTTTATTAAAATTGCTTTGGCGCTAGATGGGTTCGCTTGGAGATTAAGGTTATGGGAAAACGTTTACGCTTTGGCGACAAAGAAATATATATGATCGAGGAGTCAATAGGTCTGGCTGAAGACCTAGTGACTGCTTATTTCAACATATCCTCTGAAGAGTGGAGGAATTGTTATTATGAGCTTAAAACCCTGGAACATCTCAGCCAGGTGGAAATAACGGATAAGGCTTTTGCCCAAATATGTAAGTATGAATGCGTAAAAGAGAAAGATTCCAGCCCCCCGCGTTTCTTTGATCTTTATAGGATTTGCCTGCAGGACAACAAAATACTAAATGCTGTCAAAAGGTCACTCAATAAAATAGAACTAAAACCATTAATGTTATATATAGTTACTCACGAACTCTCTCACGTTGTAAGGTTTAATAAATACTTTAAGGATTTTTCTGCTTCACCTGAAGAAAAAGAGTGGGAAGAAGCAAATGTCCATTCTATTACTTATGAAATGCTGAAATCAACGAAAGATAGAGGGTTAACCCGTGTCCTGGATCACTACCGAAGTTACCGATTGGAGCTAGGGTAGTTTTATGACTTAGATGGGTAAAAATGGGGAGTATTGACAAAACAGAAAAGATTATTATATTTGAACATAGCTTTTAACATAAGATGAGGAGAAGGGGGTAATTAAATTGCCAATCTATGAGTATACTTGTAAAAATTGCGGGGAAGGATTTGAAATTTTGCAAAAATTCTCTGATCCGCCCCTTTTAAAATGCCCATCGTGTTCAGGCAAGATAACGAAATTAATCTCACAATGTTCCTTTCATTTAAAAGGAACCGGTTGGTATACCACTGATTATGCGAAAAAAAGTGGATGTGCTGACCACAAAGATACGAAGTCAGAGACTACCAAGAGTGATGATTCTGTCAGTAGTCCTTCCAAAGACTCAACGGATTAATTTTACAGGCTCAATCTATATTTCATTATTTCACATTGCCTGCCTTAACCATTGAAAAACTGCCATTCCAATTTTGACTTACTATGAAAATAAAACCTTATTTTCATGCTTCGTGGTGTCACACGAGGCATGGGGGTTTTTTACAAGTCTGTCTTAGTCGCAGGCAAAAAAAGAGGGGACAATCCATCTTATAATAAAAAGATGTACGCCCCCTCTTTCTAAAAAATATACTGAATATACTGATGAATGTTACGCGTCCAGAATTGCCAGCGCCTCTTCTCTGTAGGCATCCATGAGATACGGTATTCCTGTAACTTTAGCGCATTCTTCAGTTAGGGACATAAGCTCCCTTCGGGTGATTGCAGGCATGCTAAAGCATCGGGCGCCGGCCATCAACTGTTGCAGTCCTACCTTAATCTTCTGGCCATAACTGTAAATTCCTAAAGCACCCAAAGGAATTTTATCCATCTCTTTTTTGCCAACCAGATCTGCAACTTCTTCATAACAAACAAAGATTTCTTCCGGGGTTGAACCAAATTCACTGACGGTCTTGGGAAGGTCCTTTTCTTTGATCCACTTGGCAATGTTTTTACCGACCATACCCGGAATCATCAATGCCCTTCCCATGCAGACTGCTTTGGTAAAAGGGGCACCCAGGGCAAGAGCCTTGAATACGCCGTCTTCACTGCTAAACCCACCGGCAAAGGCAATGTCTGGTACTCGTTCACCTTTGTCGGACAGTTTCTTACAGAATTCGTAAGCCGCAGCATGGAGATAAAGGCTGGGCATCCCCCACTCTTCCATCATCCTCCAGGGACTCATACCGGTTCCCCCTGGAGCGCCATCAATAGTAAGTAAATCAATTTTAGCCTTTGAAGACCATTTGATGGCCATAGCCAGTTCCCTCAAACCATAAGCGCCGGTTTTCAAGGTGATTCGTTTGAACCCAAGATTGTTCAGACGTTGAACCTCGGCATAAAAGCCCTCTTCGTCTACAAACCCTAGTCGGCTGTGACGCTCAAACTCTTTAATTGCGCCATCTTTGAATGACGCCTGGTTTATGGGGTTGGAAGGGTCAGGAGTGACAATATAGCCACGTTTCTGGAGTTCTAAAGCCCGTTCTAAACTGTTGACCTTGATCTCACCACCGATACACTTGGCACCCTGTCCCCATTTTAATTCAATAGTATTCAGACCATGCTTTTTGCTAACGTATTCTGCAACACCAAGTCTGGTATCTTCCACATTCATTTGAACAAGAATTTCACCATAACCCTGATGATACCTGCGATAGGTCTCGATTCGTCTGTCCATGTCCGGGGCCTTAATAGTTTTGCCATTGGAGTCGAGCTCAAGCTGGGGATCCATACCGCAAACATTCTCGCCACACACCAATGTTACCCCGCTTATGGCTGCACCGATGGCAAAGTGTTCCCAATTCTTTCTGGCTATTTCGGTAGAACCTAAGGCACCGGTAAAGATAGGAACCCTCATCTTCCCCTTGATATCCCAGCCATATTCGGTCTCAGTATTCACTCCGGGGAAAGTTGCAGTATCAGGGTCACCAACAACTCCTGAAGGCAACCCCTTCGCCCCCAGAGCATATCCCTGAATATTTAGATGGGAATAGTCAATAGGATAGTCTTTGTCTCCACCAGCAGTAACTTCTCCGAATGGACCAGGGTAAATCAATTCTCTGCCCCGGAAGGTAGCTTTAAAGACTTCACAGTTTCCCCTGCAACCGTCCAGACAGCGGGTACAAAGACCGCTCATGGGAACTACACTTCGGGAACGGTTTGTGGTTCTTGTTGCATCATTTGCGTTTGGTTGTTGTAAATTCATACAAATCTCCTTTCTCTATGAACCAAATAAGAATTTGATTAGACACCATTATTCTTTACTGAAATAAAAAAGGTGCCCTTTTTATTGGACACCTTTGTCACTTCCTAATCTGATACCCCACTGTATAAATAATATAACACTTCATTGTATTATATTATGTGAGTTTTTGACAGTTTGCCTTATACAATATGTTCTAAAGTTTGTCAAGCCCTAAATTATCTCTAACCCCCAAAATTAAATTTGTTTTGCATTTTAAGCCAGGACAAATTAAAATAAAAAATTCTCCTTTCTTCATTCTGATACCTTAAAGATAAAATCTAGGATTAGAAAATCATGATAAGCAACAAAATAATAATCAAAGGGGCCAGGGAACATAACCTTAAGAATATTGATGTTGATATTCCCAGGGATAAATTGGTAGTAATCACAGGATTAAGCGGGTCTGGAAAATCAACCCTTGCATTCGATACTATTTATGCTGAAGGACAGCGAAGATATGTGGAGTCTCTTTCTGCTTATGCCAGGCAGTTCTTAGAACAGATGGAAAAGCCTGACGTAGAATCCATTGAGGGTCTTTCGCCGGCTATCTCTATTGAACAAAAACCCATTAGTAAAAATCCTCGTTCCACTGTCGCAACGGTTACTGAGATATACGACTATCTGCGAGTACTGTTTGCCAGGGTCGGTAAACCTTTTTGCTATAAATGCGGCAAAGAGATTCTCTCTCAAACTGTTCAGCAAATCGTTGACCAAATAATCAAGTTACCGGATGAAACCAGGATCGTCATCTTATCACCAATAGTTAGGGGAAGAAAGGGAGAATATAGAAGAGAGCTGAATCAACTACGAAAGGATGGTTATGTGAGGGTTAAAATTGATGGGGAGATAAGAGACCTGAGCGAAGAGATCATCCTGGATAAAAACAAGAAGCACCGTATAGATGTCATAGTAGACCGGCTTATCATTAAGGGAGATATAAAAAAGAGGCTTGCAGACTCTCTGGAGACTGCTCTTAACCTCTCCGAAGGAATAGTTAAGGTAGAGATAATTGGTGGTGAGGAACTAAC
>WOUX01000067.1 GCA_009773075.1 bacterium
GTTGAGGCAAGTCACCGGTGATGCCCTCGGCCGGCCACCCGTTACCCTTGAGTTTCCGGGTGAGCCACTCCACTCCGGACTTGGTATTTACAAAGATAAGTACCTGGTTCAAGTCCTCCCTCTTTAGCAAACCCAGGAGTAAAGGGAGTTTCTCCTTTTTGCCAACGTGGAACAGGAACTGTTCAATTCCTTCCACAGTCACCTCTTCCGGCGTAACGGAGATAAACTCGGGCAGGTTCATGTAATCATAGGTCAGTTCCAGTACGCGGTAGGAGAGGGTGGCAGAGAAGAGCATGGACTGTCTTTTCTCATAATGGGGAAGGTTGCGCAGTATGTAGCGCATGTCTTTGGTAAAACCAAGGTCAAAGAGGCGGTCCGCCTCATCTATGACTACGACTTTAATGCCGGTGGTTTTGAAGATACCCTGCTTTAAATAATCTATGATCCGGCCGGGGGTACAGATGATGATATCTGCTCCTTGACGGAGGGTCTCAGCCTGCTTGTAATAGTCAATGCCTCCAACCACCTGCGCCAGAGTTAAACCTGTGTGACGTCCTAGTATTCTTGCATCCTCGTATATCTGGAGTGCCAATTCTCGGGTGGGAGCAACGATAAGAGCTGAAGGCAGGTTGTTTTTTCGCTTAGGCAGAGCCAAAAGTTTGGTGAAGACGGTTGCAAGAAAGACTGCCGTCTTGCCGGTACCAGTCTGTGCCTGCCCAGCTATATCTCTGCCAGTCAGGGATACGGGCAAGGCATGAGCCTGAATCGGGGTACAGAAAGTTAATCCTGAATCCCGCAGTCCGGCAAGAACCTCTGGGGGAAGGTTGAGTTCATCGAACCTGGTCTGGGTCAGAAATTTAGGTTTTTCCGCCCGTTGGGTCAGTATCTGCGATTCGGGTTCATCAGACATAATTCTCTCTCTGTAACTACTTAGGTGTTTAGGCTGGAGGCTGTTAGTCACGTATAATTTCCTCCTACAGCCTATCGTTCTTCGCAGTTACGAAGAACCTTTTAAGCAAGACCAGCAGCCGCCAGGATGTCAGGTACCTTCCCTTCTTTCCCTATAGCCATTATATGTACTCCATCGCAAATATTCTCATCTTTGAGGGTTTTAATCATACGTCCTGCTATTTCGATACCCTTTTCCAGTGCCTTTCCCTTTTCAGCACTCGCCATTTCGTCTATTAAATCCTTGGGAACGAAAATCCCGGGCACGTTGGCGTTCATATACTTTGCCATACCTGAGGAGACAAGAAGCACTATGCCCGCGAGTATCTTTACATTGAACTGCCGTGCATATTTCATAAATTTTTTAAAATTGTCCAGATCATATATGGCCTGAGTCTGGAAGAACTCCGCACCGGCCTTTATCTTTTTCTCAAACTTAAGAAGTTGAGGTTCAATGGGGTTGGCCTCAGGGGTTACGATAGCCCCGGCACAGAACCTGGCTGCCCCCTTTAATTCATTTCCCCCCAGGTCTTTTCCACTTTCAAGTAGCCTAACAGTCTTAAGCAGGAGCACTGAATCAAGATCGAAAACCGGCATAGCCTCCACATGGTCACCCACAGTTATATAATCTCCGGTTAAACAGAGAACAGTGTTTATACCCAAAATATTCGCACTGATCAAGTCCGACTCTAATGCCAACCTGTTTCTGTCTCTACACGTCATTTGAAGGATGGGTTCTCCGCCCTTTTCCTTAATTATATGAGATACAGATATAGACGAAAGCCTCATTACCGAACTCTGATTATCAGTAACGTTGAGGCCGTCCACTTTGTCTTTAAGGAGATCTATATGGTGAAGCATCTCTTCTATATCAGTTCCCTTAGGGGGACCTACCTCTGCGGTTACAACAAATTTTCCGGATTCAAGAGCCTCTTTAAATGACTTTGCCATGAATTACTCCTTTTCTTTGAAAGCTTCGTGGATTCTCCGCCCGGGTCTGGTTTGAACATTGTATTTCTTAGCAGGAAATATCTCTCGGATACTGTCGAGTCTGCCAAGTTTGTTTAACCTATTATATATGAGGGTCCATGCACAGTCTTTTTCTTTAGACACCTCACATTTCCCATCGTTTGTACCACCACAGGGGCCGTTTAAAAGGCCCTTGGCGCATATGGTAACAGGGCAGATTCCACCTGTCTCAGCCAGCACACAATCGCTGCATGCCCTGCATCTTTCAGTCCATACCCCTTCCCCTTCTGTGACACCGATGAATCGGGTATTCGTTGCGGGAAGGACTATCTTATGGTCATACATCTCAGCCAAAAATTGAACTCCAGCGCCGCATGCCATAGACACAACCACATCATAATTCTCTATCTTGTCCTTCAGGAGTTCCAGGTATTCTCTATCGCACTGTCTTTCTAAGGTTGTTTCTCCAAGCTCTATTTTCTTTCCTTCTTTTCCTGCCGCCATTCGGAGCTGAGAAGCAAGTATCTCAACCTCTTTTTCTCCTCCAACCATACAGACTGAAACACATTCACCGCAACCAACTATTAAAACTCTCTCAAAACCCTCAAGCATGGCCTTGATATCATCAAAAGGCTTTCTATCTGCAACTATCATAAAACCCTCTCTTACGGAATTTATTTTCCCTTTGGCATTAATGGATTCGGACCAAGTTCTCTTGCCCTTTCTGTCATCTCATCTGCCGCACCTGTAAATTTTTGGGCATCTGATGCACCCATATTGAACATTTCTACCCTTCTACTGTCAATGCCAATCTCATCCAGCAGCTTTTTAGCGTATTGCACCTGCTTCTTTGCCCTCAGATTTCCTTCCAGGAAATGACATTCTCCTTCCTCTCACCCGGCAACAAAGACAGCATCTGCCCCACCTTCAAACGCCTTTAACAAATGTATTACGTCTACCTTACCGGTACACATGAGCTTTACAATCCTGACGTTTGGGGAGTACTGGAGCCTCATGGAACCTGCTAAATCTGCAGCAGAATAGGCACAGTACTGACAGCAAAAGGCAACAACTTTCGGCTCAAATTCATTCATATATCGTCTTCCTTTTCTACCCAAATTGTTACTACTCAGGTTGTTTAGACTGTACTCTGAAGGCTACAGGCTAACTGCCTACAGCCTATCCACCTGAGCAGTTACCCTAAATTAGCACAAGACCGCACACTTTGCCAGAACCTGATTGTCCTTGTAATTCTGAAGGCTTATAGCCTTCCTCGGACAGGCCGAAGCACAGATACCACATCCCTGGCATGATGCTGCTTCTATTACTGCCACTCCTTCTTCATTTATAGACGGAACATCAAAGGGGCATACCCTGACACAGGTAAGACATGCGGCGCACCTCTCCTGATCAACCACTGATATCATCCCGCTCACATACATCTGATCTTTAGAGAGAACTGTACAGGCTCTGGCAACCGCTCCCCTGGCTTGAGATATGCTTTCCTCTATGAATTTCGGTGAATGGGCTAATCCACACAGATAGATGCCATCATTAGAGAAATCCAATGGTCGCAACTTCATATGGGCTTCCAGAAAATAGCCGTCCATATTGAGGGGCAGCTTAAATGTGGTAGCTAGGTCGGGAGCATCAGGACGGGGATGGATTCCCGCGCTTAACACAAGGCAATCTGGTTTTAAAGTAATCTCTGCTCCCAGGGTTTCATCGAATACCTCCAGATCAAGCCGGCCGTTGGAAGAGGTAACCTTCGGTTTTCTATCTGCATTGTATCGGATAAATACTACACCGGCCTCTCTTGCTTTTTTATAGTAAAGTTCCTTGAAGGCATATGTCCTTATATCCCTGTAAAGGACATAAACATTAATATCCGGATTAATCTCCTTAAGCTTAATGGCGTTCTTTACTGCTTCTGTGCAACACACCCGGCTACAGAACTGGTGTGCATCGTCTCTGGAACCCACGCATTGAATCATGACAACATCTTTTATATCTTTAAACTCCTCTTTAGATGCCGCTATCTTTTTTTCCAATTCTCGCTGGGTCAATACCCTTTCATCTTGCCCATACAGGTACTCTGTTGGTCTGTACTCAACCCCTCCTGTAGCAATTATCACCACACCGTGCTCCAACTCATTTAAGTCCCCGCCAGTGGAAACCCTGGTCTTAAAGTTTCCTACATGACCAGAGAATTCAACTATATGGGAATTCTTAAAGACCTTTATCCTATCCTGGTTCTCTACCTGTTGAATCAAGTATTCAACATGCTTACTGGGCTCCATTCCATCCAGAGTGTAATGCAGATCCCTGGCATTACCACCAAGCTCACTCGTCTTTTCAACAAGGTAGGTCTCGTACCCTTGAGAAGCCAGAGAAAGGGCAGCGGTCATACCAGTTACCCCCCCTCCCACGACAAGACCACGGGGAATAACGTTGAAAGGAAGTTCCTGCAAAGGCTCCAATGTATTGGCTCTGGACACGGCCATCCGGATTAAATCCTTTGCCTTCTCAGTAGCCTCGGCGGGGTGATTCGCATGAACCCAGGAACATTGATCCCTGATATTTGCCATTTCAAACAAGTACTTGTTAAGCCCCGCCTCTCTCAGGGTATCCTGGAAAAGGGGTTCGTGGGTTCTTGGAGTGCATGATGCCACAACCACTCTGTTTATACCCTTTTCCTTTATAATATCTATCATATTACTGGTGGTGTCAGTAGAACACGTAAAGAGATTCTCTTCAGCATGAACGACCCCTTTAAGTGTCTTGGCATATTCGGCTACCTCAGGGACATCTACAACCCTTGCTATATTTGTCCCGCATCTACAGACAAAAACCCCTACCCTTTCTTCCTCAGAAGCGATTTCCCTTTCAGGGGGATAGGTTTTTTCTTTGACCATACTCCCCCTTTCACTGGAAAGGAGCTCTGAAGATAGACATGCAGCGCTGCTTGCCGTCATCACTGCTTCCGGAATGTCCATAGGCGCTTCAAAGGCACCGGCAACATAAACCCCTGGCCTCGATGTTACATTGGGTGCAAGGGTTTTAGTCTCGCAGAAGCCATACTGATTCAGTTGTACTGAGAGCTTTTCAGCCAATTCCCTCGTACCGGGTGACGGCACCAGACCAACGGATAATACTACCATGTCAAACGCTTCTTCTTTGATCTGGTCGTCATCAGCGGTGTACTTCATAAGAAGGCTGTTGGTCTTTTGAAGCTCTTTTACACTTGAGACAATACTCTTTATATATCTCACCCCGTATTTTTTCTTTGCCGTCTCATAGTAGGACTCGAAACCCTTTCCAAATGCCCGTATATCGTTATAGAAAACAGTCGCTTCAAGACCTTCTACATGGTCTATTGCCATGATTGCTTCCTTTGTTGCATACATGCAGCAGACCGATGAACAGTACTCTTTGCCGCAAGAGGCATCACGAGAACCTACACATTGAATCCAGGCTACCTTCTTGGGGGTGGTTTGATCCGAGGGGCGTAAAACATGACCATGGTAAGGGCCTGAAGCCGACAGTATCCTTTCAAACTCCAGACTTGTGACTACATTCTTCATCCTGCCATAACCATATTCTCCTTTTATATCTGCATGGAACTCTTCATATCCCGGGGTTAATATTATAGAGCCTACACCTATATCAACAAGCTCCTCCTTCATCTGGTGGTTTATGGCCTTTGCAGTGCATGCCTCAACACAACGTAAACACTCACTGCAAATACCACAATTCAAGCATCTACTTGCTTCTTCAATGGCTTGAGACTCAGAAAACCCCAACTGAACTTCATTAAAACTGCCTATCCTCTCTTTCACAGAGAGTCTTGGCATTTTCTGGCGGGCTGATCTCTCGATTCCGTGGGTATCTACCTCTATTTCCTCCTGCACATCACCCCTGCCTTCGTGCAGATCCTCTCCCTTTAAATACCTTTCAATAGAAACAGCGGCTTCCTTACCGGCAGCAATAGCTTCTATAACAGTGGCTGGGCCTGAAGCAGCATCTCCCCCTGCAAATATCCCTGGTATATTTGTAGCATAAGTAATCGAATCTATCTCAATGGTATCCCCTTTGGCCAGCTTTAGTCCAATCTCCGGTGCCATAAATGCCGTATCTAGAGACTGACCTATAGCCGG
>WOUX01000068.1 GCA_009773075.1 bacterium
ATGAACCCTGACTTTTTTATAATCCTATTGTAAAATTGCATTGCAATTTTACAATATAATAGTATAATTATCTGAATAGCCAATATCATTGAATCAAATCTTGATACTTAATGGTTAAACCGATGATGGAATTTTATGATAATTGAAGACATTCAAAACGCAATCCAAAATAGTCGCATTAGGATCACTGATCATGCTGACGAAGAGGCGGAGACAGACAATTTAACTTTTGATGAAATATTTTTCTCGGTATCACAGGGTGAGATAATCGAACAATATCCTGATGATAAGCCATATCCAAGCTGTCTGATAAATGGTCAGACTTTTGGCGGTGATGCTGTTCATAGTGTATGGGCTTTTAATGAAAATAGCCAATGGGCAGTTTTGATAACGGTATATCGGCCCGATCCAGATATTTGGGTCAATTTTCGAATAAGGAGGAAAAAATAATGTTACCCTTTGAAAAATGTCCTGTTTGTGGGGGTGAATTAAGGGAGAAGATAGTCGAAAAGATTTTACACGGAGGAAATCATACTGCTGTTTTACAAATCCATGCTGAAGTGTGTCTCCATTGCGGTGAACGATTATATGCTGAGGAAACCGTAAGATTATTTGAAAAAATTAGGAACAAATTAAAAAGGCAAGATCTTTCCGGCTTTGATCCTTTGGGGCAGGCATTTGCAGTAGATAAGGAATGGATTAACAAGCAAATGCAGTCGACCGCTAAAAGCGTCGGCTGATTTGCAGCAATAGGCCGTCCTAAAGAGGAGAAATTGAATAAATACGGGAAGTGTCCCTCTATTTTCCAAAATTCGACTAAAACGAAAGAAAAACTTGGGTCTATTGAGAACAAGGATTGGCTTTTCGCGCCGATGAAGTGGAAAGGTTCAATTGTCTTAGTTGTTGCAGGAACCTTGGTGAATCTGTTTACAATTCTGTCTCTGTTTTCATGGGTAAGGTATTTTCTGGCTCGCTATAAAAAGCGTTATTCTGCTTGGATTGCCGAAGCTTGGGTGATTTTACTGATAAGTCTTCTTGCCTTCGGTCTCATAATTAACAATGAGGGTAACGTAAAATGGTGGGTGCTTATATGCGCTGTATATGTACTTATAGATTCGATGGGAGCGAATATACGGGATGTTGTTATAGCACCAATTCACTATAAAGATCAAGACGGTCCGTATATTTCCGTTGATAACGGTACGCGATGGATAATCATGGCATTTCTCAACGTGATCGAGGTTATACTATGCTTTGCGATATTGTTCCTACATTATGGGCACCAGTTTTTCCCGTGGATAGAGGAACCGATGACTGCTATCTACTTTAGCGCTGTGACATTTATTACTGTAGGATACGGAGATATTAAGCCTATCTACTCATTCACAAAGATGCTTGTTTGCGGTGAAATATTTTGCTTTATAATTTTACTAGTTATAAAGCTTCCTGCTGCAATATCAATACTAAGGATCAAAGAGGAGCCAACTGGCCCCAAAGAGGTTGAGAAAAAGTAACATAAATAAGATGAAAAGGCTTGGATGACAATGAATCGGACACTGGCAAGTAGACAAGCGGGGCAGAGGTGAGCTTGGCCTTTCGGCGGCTGAGATAGTGCGGCAGGTAGGCGTGAATACATTTATAAAATTTTCTTAAAAAAAGTATTGACAAACTCGAAAAAACTATTATTCTAAAATCATGGAACATTCGAACTATGCAAAAATATTTAAAGCACTCTCCAACGAGCAACGGCTGAACATTTTTATGATGATCTATGAGCAGTGCTGTCCATCGGAAACCGCGAAAGGGGCTTCTGAATTTCGTATTCTGGGAGAAGACGCCTGTTGCCCCGTAAGAAAAGGCATCGATCGGACATTTACAAAAATGTGTGGATGCATAAAGCTTTCTCGCTCGACAATTTCTCATCACATCAAAGAATTACAGAATGCCGGACTGATTACGTGTGAACGGGAAGGACAGGCTTTTCGCTGTATGGTTAACCAAGATGCTGTAGATGCTATTAAAGGGTTTTTGACTTAAATTTTTTTATCTGTTATGTTCGAGAATTCTCGAACTATTAAACAAAGAAGGGGGGTGAAAAGGATGGATAAGAATTGTTGCAGTATAAACGTGACTGAGCTCGAAAACGTATATCGCTTTGAGATCACAGGAGATGACGTTAAAGAGAAATGTAAGACCGTTTTTGAGAACTGCTGCACAAAGGAAAACATAAAGAACTGCATTTCCGAGTGCTGCTGCACAAAGTAACAAAGGGATGGTATCAACAACACAAATGCGGGGACAGTTGCTTTTCTCTGGCGGCTGTCCCCGCATGAAAATTCTTAAGAAGGAGGCTATTAACATGCGCTATGAACATGGGGATGAGAGTTTTTCTGTCGAGATAACAGGAACAATGAATAGATGTCCCATTGGAGAACAAGTTGGAAACCGGAATTTGACGGAGAGAAAGATTCCGGTTATCTCCTGTGAAGGACCTTGCATCCGGGGAGAAATAGCGCGCCTCGCAGCCAACCTTGTAGCCAAAGAGGATCCCTATAGAAGATGTTGTCATGGAGAACTATTTACAGTTCCTCATTCGGCGATGGCAGAATGGGCGAGAGCCGCAGGCAAGATCGTGCTTATTGATGGGTGTTTTTTGCGTTGTCACGGAAGAATCATTGAAAACTGACGCGGAATCTGTAAGGTATAAATTGGAAATTTATTAGTTAAATTTCTTGGCAGGTAGTCGGTTTTTCTGTATATAGTCGTATAAATCCCTCGACAAGCGAGGTATAAGCCCCTTGGAATTGAAAGGCGGCGAGATAGTGCGACAACAGGTAGGCGTGAATACATCGGGTGTTACAAAGGCAATCGAGAGGGCTGAACGGCGTTATGGCTATAAATATCATAAATAGACACAATGTCCCCAAAGGTTTTCGGAGGCTAAAAGGGATATCTGTGGCTCATGAACCCTGACTTTTTATAATACTATTGTAAAATTGCATTGCAATTTTACAAGATAATAGTATAATTGCACTATGAAGGGTTTCCATATAAAGCGACAACTCAAGTTTCCTGACCGTTCTTTTTTCCTTTTTGGGCCCCGCGGGGTAGGGAAAACTACATGGCTCAGAGAAGTCCTGCCAGATGCATCTTTTTTTGACCTGCTGGATGCTTCTTTGTACTTTGAGCTTTCTCAAAAGCCAGGCAACCTGGAGGCAATGGTCGGCAACCTGCCAGCGGATTCCTGGGTTGTTATAGACGAGATCCAAAAGATACCCGAACTCCTTGACGAAGTTCATCGCATGATGGAAACCAGAGGGTGGAGGTTCGCTTTGTGCGGTTCATCTGCCAGGAAGCTACGTAGGGGCGGTGTTAATCTCTTAGGCGGCCGAGCCGTAACACGCAACCTTGCACCCTTTTCATGGAAGGAACTGGGTGACGACTTTGATCTTGAGTTTTCGCTTGAGTGGGGTTCTCTTCCATATGTTCAACTTGACCGAAAAAACGCCGCAGATATTCTGAATTCATATGTCAACACCTACATTAAAGAAGAAATCAAGGAAGAGGGCATAGTAAGGAGTCTCCCACCGTTCTTGCGTTTTTTAAACATCGCCGGGAAACTGAATGGTCAACAGATAAACGGGCAGAATATCTCCCGTGATGCCGGCGTACCCCGAAGCAGTGTGGATGTCTATTTTTCAATCTTAGAGGATACTCTCCTCGGACACTTTCTTCCTGCATATCGGCCGAACGTGAAAGTCCGGGAACAAACACATCCAAAGTTCTACTGGTTTGACCCTGGCGTTGCAAGAGCAGCCTCAGGCCTTCTCTTTGATCCGGTTGACAGGCTCTGGCAAGGGACGGCGCTGGAAAACATGATTTACCACGAACTTATGGTTTACAATCACACTCAAAATAAAAACCGGGACATATTCTTTTATCGCACAGGAAGCGGTGTTGAAGTCGATTTTATTATTGAAACCCGGAAACAGCAACAGTCCTCAAACGCACATATCGTCTGTTTGGAAGTAAAAATGGCGGAGAAATGGGACAGAAGATGGGAACGACCCATGCGTTCATTGAGCGATTCTGATCGTATTAGGGTGGATAGGATGTTTGGTATTTACAGTGGTAAAAGGGCATATAACTTTGGCAGCATTGATGTTCTGCCAGTGCAAGATTTCTTGAAATTGCTGCATCAGGGAGGAGTTTTTTAAAATATGCCCGCATTCCGGGGCCAGCAGAATGCAATATATATGTTCTACGGAGAAAGAAATGATTGAAGAAAAGTGATGATTTAGCCCATTGGCGTGATCGGAGTTATGTCGATCGAATTGAAACTATTGAATTTATGAGAAAGGCTATGTTCGGCCATGATAGAGTTTCCGAGAGACTTCAAAGAGTTCTTACAATTGCTGAACTCAAAGAAAATTGAATACCTTGTTATTGGAGGATATGCTGTAGGTTACCATGGCTATCCACGAGCAACAGGGGATGGATATATGGATTGCTATTAATGACCAAAATGCCACGAAGATGGTGGATGCCTTGAAGGAGTTTGGGTTTGATCCTCCCGAATTGAAAAAAGAAATATTCTTGAAAGAGAAAAAGGTAATCAGAATGGGCGTTCCCCCAATGCGTTTGGAAATCCTTACATCTATCGACGGAGTGAATTTCAAGAACTGTTTCAATAGTCGTATTGTTGCGGATTTTGGTGATTTTAAAGTAAACTTCATATCAAAGGACGACCTTTTAATCAATAAGCGAGCAAGTGGAAGGCCGCAAGATATTGTTGATTTTGAAAAATTGAAGATCGAATAAATGAATTTAAGACATAACAAGCGCATGACCCGCCGGTATAATTATGACAGGGCCGATTGGTATAATACATTCCCCTTACACAACAAAAGACAAATGCCCGATCCAGCCAATTTATAGTTCTGGGGTTACGGGTCGTGTAGAAGTCTTTGAACAATATGAGGCAGGGCTAAAGGATATAGAGACATTTTCACACATTTATTTATTTTATCAGTTCGATATGACCGGGGAAATACAACTGATACGGTCCACTTTCCTGGATGATAAGCCACACGGTATATTTGCAACGAGACATCCATGCAGACCAAATGGTATTGGGATGTCAATTGTAAAGCTCATAAGAAGAGACAAGAACATTCTGGAGATAGAAGGGGTAGATGTCCTTGACAAAACTCCTTTGCTTGATATCAAGCCTTACATACCACGGTTCGACGTTATTACCGGCGCAACGGAGGGATGGGTTGCGGATAAGGAATGGCGACCAAAGCCAGAGGGAAGAGAGTAAACAATATTCGCGATTCAAGACCTGCCTCCCTGTTTTTTGGCTTCAAGACCAACTACTCAGGGGATTAGTGAGGAGGCAAAAAGGCTTCTAAAATTTTGGGATGTAATCTCTGCCACCTCTTCAAGGGGCGTATCTTTAAGGGAAGCTATCTTTTCCGCCACATATCTTACAAAAGAGGGTTCGTTTCTCTTACCCCGGTAGGGAACGGGTGTGAGAAACGGGCAGTCGGTCTCGATCATTATTTTTGAGAGGGGTAGTTTTTTTACTATCTCCTGAAGTTCTACAGCCTTCGGGAAAGTTATCGTACCAGGAATTGAGATATAAAACCCCATATCTATACAACTCTTCGCCATAGAGTAATCGCCTGAGAAACAGTGTATAATCCCTCCCAGATTCTTGGCGCCTTCTTCTTTCAAAATCTCCAGTGTCTCCTTATGGGCATCTCTATTATGAATTACAACAGGAAGCTTCAACTCATTGGCTAGGTTGATCTGTTCTCGAAATCTCTTGATTTGAATACCCTTTGGAGAAAGATTACGGTAGAAATCAAGGCCAATCTCTCCAAAAGCAAGTACTTTTTTGTTATTGGCAAGTGACTTTAAAACCGCATAGGTGTCTTCGTCAACATCTTTTGCATCATGGGGATGGATGCCTATGGATGCATAGATAAAATCGTAAGAGTCTGCCAGTGTTATAGCCTTTCTGCACGACTCCGAATTGATCCCAATATTAAGGATATAGTCTATTCCGTTCTCTTTTGCCCTTTTGATAACCTCATTTCGATCATCATCGAATTCAGGCAAATCCAGATGGGCGTGAGAATCTACTAACATACCGGAACCTTCTGTCAAAAAATATGATGGCTTTTTAAAAAAGCTAAAGGATTTGTTTTTTACTGAGACCTGATGGCTAACAGATGAACGCTTACTTAAAAGTCTACCCTGTTTGCGCTGTCAGCCAGTGCTTTGATATGGCAGGTATCATTTATCACAGAGACAATAAATCCTCTCTCTGAGTTGTCGAATATGTTTATTGCGCATGTATCCTGTTTTATACACCAGAAATGTTGATTGGTCAGCCCCAGTACGGCACATAGAATCACCTTATTCACTACCCTGTGTGAGGCGATTGCGACGATCTCATTTTCATGTCTGGCAAGTATGTCATTTAGAGCTCCCATAGACCGGAGTTTTACCTCATCAAGACTTTCGCCATCAGGCATCTTAACATTGTGAGGTTCTCTTTGCCATTTATTATAGAGCTCCTTATGTTCTTCCTTTACCCTGTCATGTGGCATACCCTGCCATTTTCCAAAGTCAATATCTATAAAACCCTCTGCCTCTTTTATCGAGATGCAGGGGTGGGTACTACCGATGGCATTGGCTGTCTCCATAGCCCTGCTCAAAGGGCTTGAATAAATTGCATCTATCTTGTAATTACTAAGGGCTTCCCCGGTTGCCCTTGCCTGCTCAAGCCCCACAGAGTTAAGGGGTACATCAATCCTTCCTCGAAATACCTGCTGTTTGTTCCAATCGGTCTCTCCATGTCGAACAAGGAGTATTGTCGTCATGCTCTATTTCCTCCTGAAAAATAAAAAACTTACTTTGATACGAAGATTAGCATCCAATCCATTCACTGTCAAATAGTTATTTGTACTGAAAAAATACCTTGACTTGAGAAAAGGAGCAGGTATATTTAAAATATTACCCCTAGCGAAGGAGGGTATAGAACAACCTATATTAAGGGAGGTTATAGAAAATGGCTTGGACAAAGTGGGAAAACGTAGCTGGATTTGACTTTAAAGATATTATATACGAGAAAAAATACCATACAGAATTAGAAGGCGGAGTAGCACGAGTGACAATCAACCGTCCAGACAAACTCAACTCTTTTACTAATTTGACCCAAGATGAAATGTTCAGGGCAGTGGATGATGCCAGTCACGATTCTCTGATTGGTGCGGTAGTTCTTACAGGTGCAGGTGATAAGGCATTCAGTGCCGGTGGTGATGTCGGCTGGGAGGCCACTGGTCTGAGAGAGCAATTTTACTGGAGATATCCCCCCAATCAAATTGTTAGAATGTGCCGAAAACCGATTATTGCCGCGGTAAAAGGGTGGGCTATTGGAGGAGGCCATCACTTAGCCTATGTATGCGATTTTACTATAGCAGCAGACAACGCCAAATTTGGGCAGAATGGGCCACGGGTTGCCAGCCCGGCAGATGGTTATCTTGTTGCATACCTGACAAGGGTAGTGGGAGCCAAAAAGGCAAGGGAAATCTGGATGCTCTGCAGACGCTACAACGCCCAGCAGGCATTAGAGATGGGACTGGTAAACGCTGTAGTACCCCTGGACAAACTGGATGAAGAGGTGGATAAATGGTGCGAGGAAATCCTGTCCTTGAGCCCAGGTTGTTTGGAAATTCTAAAGGCCAGCTTCGATATGGATATTGACTACATGTCTGGTTCGTATGGTCAGATGTCAAGGGTGATGTATCCTGATTGGTTTGACAGTAAAGAATGCAAAGAGGGGCCCAAGGCTTTTATGGAAAAGAGGAAACCTGATTTCTGGAAGATCAGAAAAGCAGAGATTGAAGCTAAGAAGAAACTTTAATCATGTGTTAACTAGGCATTACAGGGGTTTTATTTTTAAGCCCCTTTAATGCCTTTATTCTTCACCATTGAGTATAAAATCTATTCCAACCTGAAAAGAATTCGTACCCAACTCTTTTTGAAAGGAATATAAGATGGGATACTACTCTCGAAGGCCATATCTTTCCTTTGGGCCTTCAATGACCCCTACTGTTAAGAAGCTTTTAATCATATCAGGGGCAGTCTTCTTGCTTCAAGCGATAGTTGGTCATCAGATGAACCTGATCTTTGGATTGGTTCCTGCTCTGGTATGGCAGAAATATTTCCTTTGGCAGTTAGTAACCTACATATTCCTCCATGGGGGCCTTTTTCATTTGCTTTTTAATCTCTTCGCCCTCTGGATGTTTGGCTGTGAATTGGAAAGATACTGGGGTTTCAGTGTATTCCTAAGATACTTTTTTATTACCGGCATTTGTACTGTGCTTATAACCCCTGACCTCTTTATCCCTACTATTGGAATGTCTGGAGCAATCTATGGTATCCTTTTAGCCTATGGTTGGTTTTTCCCTAACCGCATTATTTATATTTATCTGTTCTTTCCCATCAAGGCAAAATACTTTGTTATGATATTTGGGGCAATTGAGCTCTATGCATCCATAGCTGGAACCGGTGGAGGCATTGCCCACATTACTCATCTTGGGGGGATGGTTTTTGGTATAACATACTTGAATTACCATGATATATGGAGATTCTTATACCAGTACTATATGAGATGGAAATGGTCAAGGCTTAAGAGGCGCTATAAAGTCATCAACGGTGAGAAAAATAGCGATAAGACCTTCCATTAATGGCTTTCCTTTCAGGAGGGGTTGGTCCTGGTGTAAATGACAAAGATTAAGATCTGTGGAATAACCAATATAGAAGACGCTACCTTAGCTGTAAACTTGGGGGCTGATGCCCTGGGTTTTGTGTTTTATAAAGACAGCCCCCGTTATATTCGAAAGGATGCGGCTAAGGAAATAATACGTGAGCTTCCACCATTCGTATTATCGGTGGGGGTATTTGTTAATGAAAAAGAGGACAGAGTCAGAGAGATTAGTGCAGACTGTTGCCTGGACATTCTCCAGTTCCATGGCAATGAATCACCGGATTTCTGTTCTCATTTCGACAAAAAAGTGATAAAAGCGTTCAGCATTAATAACAGAAAGGACCTTGAGGTTATTCCCTCTTATCAGGTAAGCGCTGTATTACTCGATAATCTGGAACTCGCCTCTGAGGCAAAAAGATTTACCAGCAGAGTTATCCTTGCAGGAGGGCTTAATCCTGCCAATGTCATGAAAGCAATCCAGGCAGTAGAACCCTATGGGGTGGATGTAAGCAGTGGAGTTGAATCTAAACCAGGCAAAAAGGACCGTGTTAAGTTAGAAAAGTTTATAAAAACAGTTAAAAAGGCTCATAAGTAGTAGAAAGGATGACGATATGTTGCCTGATAAAAAGGGGCATTTTGGGATATATGGGGGAAGATATGTAGCAGAGACTCTGATGCCCGCCCTCTTAGAATTAGAGGAATCATATTACAGATACAAAGATGACAGAGAATTTCAAGAGGAGCTTAACTACTATCTCAGGGAATATGTCGGACGAGAAACCCCTCTATATCTAGCCGAAAGACTAACCCAAAGACTGGGAGGCGCCAATATCTATCTTAAAAGAGAGGACCTATGTCATACCGGTGCCCATAAGATAAACAACACCCTGGGCCAGATCATTCTGGCTAAGAGGATGGGCAAAACCCGCATTATAGCAGAAACCGGGGCAGGTCAGCATGGGGTAGCTACAGCAACTGTAGCTGCTATGTTTGGACTGGAATGCGAGATATATATGGGTGTGGAGGATATAAAGCGCCAGTCATTAAATGTATTTCGGATGAAGCTGTTGGGCGCCAAGGTGCAGCCCGTCTCGTCCGGGACTAATACATTAAAAGACGCAATGAACGAGGCTATGCGGGATTGGGTTACCAATATCTACAATACTTTTTATATCATTGGTTCTGTGGCAGGTCCTCACCCATATCCTATGATGGTTAGAGATTTTCAAAGCGTAATTGGTAAGGAAACAAAAAGGCAGATATTAGAGGTGGAGAAACGATTGCCAGACCATCTAATTGCCTGTGTTGGTGGCGGAAGCAATTCAATGGGGTTGTTTTATCCATTTAAAGATGATAAAGAGGTGGAAATGGTTGGGGTGGAAGCCGCTGGACTTGGTATTAACACAGGCAAGCACGCAGCTTCTATAATGGATGGAAGCGTTGGTGTCCTCCACGGAAGCAAGACCTATCTCTTACAGGATGAAAATGGCCAGATCAAACATACCCATTCCATTGCTGCTGGTTTGGATTATCCCGGGGTAGGTCCTGAACACAGCTACTTCCATGACATAGGCAGAGTAAAATATGCTTCCGTTACTGATAAAGAGGCCCTCGATGGGTTCAGGCTCTTGACCATAACTGAAGGTATCATACCTGCTCTGGAAAGCGCTCATGCTATCGCCTATACAATAAAATTAGCCCCGAAACTCGATAAAGAGAAGGTTATAATCGTCAATTTATCAGGCAGGGGGGATAAAGATATGAATACAGTAGCCGAAGCCCTGGGGGTTTCGTTATAATTGGATGAATTGGATATTATTATGACCAGAATAAGCAAGGTTTTTCAAAGGTTAAGCGCAAATAATGGAAAGGCATTAATTCCGTATATTACTGCCGGAGATCCTTCTTTAGAATTAACAAAGAAACTGGTTTTTCAACTGGAGAAGAGTGGGGCGGACATCATCGAACTGGGAGTCCCTTTTTCTGATCCCATGGCAGATGGCCCTACAATACAGCGCGCCTCAGAACGGGCATTGGCAAACAATGTCTCTTTAAGAGACGTTCTAGATTTAACCAGTGAAATACGGATGCATACAGAGATACCCATCATACTATTCGGTTATTACAACCCTTTCTTTACTTATGGTCCTGAAAAATTTTCCAGAGATGCCAAAGAAGCTGGTATAGATGGTGTACTTATAGTCGATCTCCCCCCAGAGGAAGTGGACGAATTAAAGGTTTATGTTGACAAGGTTGGTCTGGATATTATATTCTTAACAGCCCCTACTAGTAATGAAGAGAGAATAAAACTAATTACGAAGAAAGCCGGTGGATTTATCTACTATGTATCGGTTACCGGGGTCACAGGTGCAAGGACAAGCCTTGACAGTCATATTGAAGAATATGTGGCCAAGGTTAAGAAACTTACAGACCTTCCAGTTGGGGTAGGGTTTGGTATCTCAACCCCTGGGCAAGCCGGTAAAGTAGCTAAGTGGGCTGATGCAGTAATCGTAGGCAGCGCTATTGTAAAGATCATCGAAGAGAACTTAAATAGTCCCGATATGGTTAAAAAGGTGGGGCAGTTTGTCAAAAGCCTGAAGGAAGGGATAGGATAAAAAGCTGGAGCAGACCGTAACGCCCACTAAAGTGGTGAAACCTTTTAGTATTTAGGAGTACACGTGAAGATAAAGGTACTTGGTTGTTATGGAGCGGAACTGAAGGATTTTCATAGTACAACATTTCTTATTAATGATACTCTACTTCTTGATGCCGGGACAATAACATCTGCCTTAACCCTGGATGAGCAGATGAATATCCACAGTATACTGGTCACCCACTCTCATCTCGATCACACAAAGGATATCCTCTTCCTGGCCGACAATGTAATTGTAGGGGAAAACAACACCTCAGTAGAAATAATCAGTATTCCCGAAGTCATTGATAATCTAAAATCCCACCTGTTGAACGATAAAATATACCCAGATTTTACCGTCCTCCCTACTATAGAAAAGCCCATCTTGCAGTTTAAGCCGATAAAAACAGGGGAACCTATCTGTATTGACGGGCTAACTGTCATTGCCATTCCTGTCAATCACGCAGTGGATGCTGTGGGCTATATAATCAGGGATAAAAAGAGCTCCATTGTATATACCGGTGATACAGGCACTACCGACAAGATTTGGGAAGAAGCCAATAAATTACCGGACCTAAAGGCAGTATTTATAGAAACATCTTTCCCAAATCGTTTAAGTAAGCTGGCTGAGATTAGTGGACATCTCACCCCTTCGATGCTAAAAGACCAATTGGATAAATTAAAGAACCCTGACGCATCCATCCTTGTCTTTCACATGAAACCTCAGCACCTTCCTGAACTGGAACATGATCTTGCAGAAATAAAAAACCGAAGGATTACTACCTTAAAACAAGGAGAAGTGTTTGAGTTTTGAAACCCAACATTCCAATTGCGTAGCGAGGCGGAACTAAGTTCAGGGTAGGGAATAAATATACATGTATGAGGTAATGATTAAATCGGGGTTTTCTGCTGCCCATAGTCTTAGAGAGTACGGAGGCAAATGTGAAGGTCTCCACGGGCATAACTTTAGGGTAGACGTCCATGCAAGGGCAAAAAAACTAGATGGTACTGGTATGGCAATAGATTTCAGAATCTTGAAGGAAAAAACCCAGATCATTTTAAATCAATTGGATCACACGTATCTAAATGATTCCCCTTACTTTTCTGAGATAAACCCGTCTTCTGAGAATATTGCGGTTTATATATTCAAGAACTTAGAGAAAGAGACCAACGATGGTAATGTTGTAATAAGCAGGGTGGCTGTCTGGGAATCTGAGAGTTCCTGTGCCTCTTATTATGAAGGAGAGTAGGGTAGGGAAACGGAGATGATTGATATTCAAAACCAGATTGACCATCGGAATATAGAGATTGAGAAAGTCGGTGTTAAAAATATCAAATACCCGATCATCGTTTTAGATCGGAAGAATAAGACTCAACATACAATAGCAAACATCAATATGTATGTAAGCCTTCCCCATCATTTCAAGGGTACCCACATGAGCAGATTTATTGAGATACTGAATGAGTACAGGGGAAGGATAAACATAAAAACCCTTTTTACCATCATTGACGAGATGAAAGAAAAGCTCAATGCCAAATCTGCTCACCTGGAGATAGAATTTCCCTATTTTATAGAGAAAAGGGCTCCTGTTTCTAAAGCAAAGGGCCTGATGGAATACACCTGCAAATTTTGTGCATCCCACAACGAAGAGAGAGATTTATATATTCAGGTGGACGTCCCCATCACCACCTTATGCCCCTGCTCTAAAGAAATTAGCCAGGATGGCGCCCATAACCAGAGGGGTAAAGCATCAGTTAAACTGCGTTTCGAAAAATTTCTCTGGATTGAAGATATTATAAAATATGTTGAGGAGTCAGCGAGTAGCGAAGTCTACTCCCTTCTTAAGAGATCCGATGAAAAATTTGTTACAGAAAAGGCATATTCAAATCCTATGTTTGTTGAAGACGTGGTCAGGAACGTAGCCTCTAGGCTCGATGCCGATACAAATATTACCTGGTTTAGTGTGGAGGCAGAAAACTTTGAGAGCATTCACAACCATAATGCCTATGCGTTTGTAGAAAAGAAGGTTTGATGGCTTCGTAAAAAGTCCATCAGCTTTGAACTGGGGAGAAATAAATGCTTTCACCTGATCTTCTTGAAAAACTGGTAATAAAAAATGACACTAAAATAGTGTATCTCATTTTAGATGGAGTCGGCGGACTAGAAGTGGAAGGGAAAGGGGGAACTGAACTGCAGGTTGCCCATACACCCAACCTTGATGAATTGGCTAAAAACTCTATCTGCGGTTTATTGGACCCTGTTGCCCCAGGAATCACCCCTGGAAGTGGTCCCTCTCATTTCGCCCTCTTCGGGTATGACCCTTTTAAAAGCAATATCGGAAGGGGAGTCCTAGAGGCCTCTGGAATAGCTTTTCCTTTAACACCCCGAGATGTGGTAGCCCGGATAAACTATGCAACTATAGACAAAGAAGGGAGAATCATTGACCGTAGAGCCGGCAGAATAACCAATTCTGAGAACAATAGGATCTGTGCAAAACTCAGGAAAAACATCAACCTTGGTTCTAATATCGAGGTTTTTGTTGAACCAGTCAAAGAACACAGGGCAGTATTGGTATTAAGGGGAGACGGTCTTGAAGGAGACATAGATGATACGGACCCTCAACAGGTTGGATTATTTCCTCTAGAACCCAGGGCCAATAATTCCGAATCAAAGGCAACGGCTAAGTTAGTCTCGGATTTTCTGTACCAGGCCAAATCAATCCTGGCTGATGAAAAGAAGGCCAATATGATCCTCCTCAGGGGATTTGCCAGGCACAGGGTCTACCCTTCTTTAGAAACAAGGTTTGGCCTGAAGTCTCTTGCCATAACTACCTATCCTATGTATAAAGGGATAGCGCGATTGCTGGGAATGACCATTCTTCCCTCTCTGGAGAACCTTGAAGATGAATTTAAGGCATTGAAAGATCAGTATAACAACTATGATTTTTTCTATCTACACATCAAACAGACCGATTCCCGGGGAGAAGATGGGGATTTTGATGCCAAGGTGAAGGTGATTGAAGAGGTTGATGGCTTTTTACCACAAATAACCGAACTAAACCCTGATGTACTAGTGGTAACCGGCGACCATTCTACCCCTGCAAAGTGGGGTGGTCATAGCTGGCATCCCCTTCCAGTAATACTGAATTCTAAGTTTTGTCGGGTTGATCAGGTGACAAGATTCGATGAGATAAGCTGTATCCAGGGAGGTTTAGGCCGCCAGGCCACCGTTAATCTTATGACCATTGTACTCGCCAATGCGGGACGTCTTGCAAAGTTTGGGGCGTGAGTTCCCTGCTTTCACTCTATAGACAGTCCTGAAGATTGTACCACTTGGATCAACTCCTTCAACGATTCTGTCCCACATCATATGGATAGTCTCCATTAATGCTAACGCACCTAGGTAAGCTATTTGCGGTAGGTACAGTAGAGAAGTGGCTTACCAGCCAGCTTCTCCATCCCTTGATGTGGAAACCCTTTTCTTCGGTGGCTTCAGAAACAGGGCCAGAGCTCCGGCAATGAGAGAAGCGATACCTGCTATTAAAAAGGCTACAGTGTAACTTCCTGTTTTATCATAGATGAATCCGGCAACAATAGGGGCCTCAGCACTGCCAAATATTGCCAAACCATGGCAAAGGCCTATGAGGGAAGCCAGAGAAGTGCTTCCAAAGAAGAAGCCAACTATACCGGGAAGTTGTGGTACCCTGGCTCCATAGAAGAGGCCATAGGTTATAACAAATACATAGAGCATCCAGACATTATGGATCACCGATGCGCCGCTGAGAAAACAAGACAAAGCCATGCCTTTGGTCCACCCAAACCTTTCTGCAATGGCACCCCCCATCAGTCGTCCGGCGATGCTGGTAGCACCGATAAGCCCCAAGGCTCCAGCAGCTACCCCCTCAGAGATGCCCATGTCGATAGCGTGAGGAACGATATGAGTCGCAAGCATGTATATTGGGAAAAGGGCGAACATATATAAGACGACCAGGCCCCAGAAAGTCTTTGTTCTTATCGCCTCACCAAACCCCCACTCTATTGCGGTTGATACCATGGTGTTATACTTAGTTGAATCATGACCTATCTTTTCTTGTTTGGCCATATTGGGAGCTGACTCTTCTGCTCCGTAAGGTTTCAGCCCCTTCTTTTCCGGGTCAAGCACCATTACTGTTGATACTACGGTAAGGACAAGCCAACTAAGAATTCCAAGGATAATATAGCTCTTTCGCCAGCCGTACGTAAAGATAAGATGGTTTATTATCGGGGCGAAGATCAAGGCTCCCAGCCCGATCCCGGTAGTAACCACCGCTAAGGTCAAGCCCCTTCTTTTTATAAACCAACGCTGCACTGTGGACGTGGGCAGGACCCAGGTAGCCCCTGACCCTAAAGCTGCTATAATGTAAAATAGGTATAATTGGAAGATAGAATTGACTTGGCTGCACAGGGAATAACCAAGGCCGATGAGCACAGCAGACCCAGCAAGGACCACCTTAGGTCCGTATCGATCGATCAGGCGGCCCAAAAGGATAGAGGAAAAAGCAAATGCCCACAGATGAACCATGCTCACCGATGAGGTCAGTGCCCGACTCCAGCCAAACTCCTCCAACAGTGGCTTGAAAAATATACCGAAGGAATAGAATAGCCCACCTACCATAGTGGTAGTGAGGAAGCATGCTCCTAGAATTAACCAACCGTAGAAGAACCTTGGTTCCCTTTTGTTATTGGTAGACAAAATTATACCTCCTCAA
>WOUX01000069.1 GCA_009773075.1 bacterium
TAGAAGTATTAAGACACCAACAGGTTTGTTCGAACTCCACAGACAAAATAGAAAGGAAGGAGCCCGGTGGGCCTGGGCTCCTTTGGGTTATTTACGCTTTATAGACGTTTCTTAATAAGGATATCCACCACGCTTGGATCGGCAAGGGTAGTTGTATCCCCAATATTTGAGATGTCCCCTGCAGCGATCTTCTTGAGGATTCGCCGCATGATCTTGCCGCTTCTCGTTTTAGGCAATGCGTCCGCATAATGAATTTTATCAGGAGCGGCAATAGGGCCGATCTCTTTTCTCACATGAGCAACAAGCTGCTTTTTCAAATCATCAGTTTGCTCTACTCCCAATTTCAGAGTTACAAAGGCATATATCCCCTGGCCCTTCAATTCATGGGGATACCCCACAACCGCTGCTTCAGAAACAGTGGGATGGGATACCAGGGCACTTTCGATCTCTGCTGTCCCCATCCTGTGACCGGACACGTTTATTACATCATCCAGCCGACCCATCACCCAGAAATACCCATCCTCATCTCGCCTTGCCCCGTCTCCCGTGTAATAAATACCGGGGAATCGGGTGAAGTAGGTTTTATGGAAGAGTTCATGAGCTCCATAGACGGTCCTCATCATACCCGGCCATGGTTTTTTGATGCAAAGGTAGCCCCCTTCGTTTTCTTCAGCCTCAGAGCCATCTTCCCGTAACACAACAGCATCAACACCCGGGAATGGCATGGTAGCTGAACCAGGCTTGGTTGGTATAGCTCCTGGTAAAGGAGTAATGATAATACCTCCGGTCTCTGTCTGCCAATAGGTATCCACAATGGGGCAGCGTTTTTTACCAATCACCTCATGATACCAGATCCATGCCTCCGGGTTGATGGGTTCACCCACCGTACCCAACAGGCGAAGACTGCTCAGGTTGCGTTTATTAGGCCATTCATTTCCTTCCCTTATCAAGGCGCGCAAAGCTGTGGGAGCGGTGTAGAATATGTTGACCCTGTACTTTTCCACGACCTTCCAGAATCGGTCAGGTTCAGGCCAGTTAGGGACCCCTTCGAACATAAGGGTAGTAGTTCCAACTGACAAAGGGCCATAAACAATAAAGCTATGACCGGTCACCCAGCCAATATCCGCCGTGCACCAGAAGATGTCCTCATCCCTCACATCAAAGATATACTTCATGTTGGCATGGATATAAGTGAGATATCCGCCAATAGTATGGAGTACCCCCTTTGGCTTTCCGGTGCTGCCGCTGGTATAAAGAATGTAAAGGGGATCTTCTGCATCCATAACTTCTGCCGGACAATCGGCATTAGCTCCTGCCATCAGTTCATCCCACCAGAGGTCTCTTCCCTCTTTCATAGGGGTATCTTTATCAATTCTCTTTACCACTACCACCTTCTCAACATCCGGACAGTCCTTTAGCGCATCATCAGCATTTGCTTTAGAAGAAAGGGTTTTGCCGCTTCGGTAACCGTAATTGCTGGTAACGAGAAAGGTGGCTCGACAGTCGATAATTCGGTCCCGTAAAGAGTCAGCGCTAAATCCTCCGAAAACAACGCTGTGAATGGCGCCTATTCGGGCGCAAGCCAACATAGCAATTGGAAGCTCTGGTATCATAGGGAGATAGATGGTAACCCGATCTCCCTTTTTTACCCCCAGTTTTTTCAGAACATTGGCGAATTTACAGACCTCAAGGTAAAGCTCTTTATATGTGAAAGTGCGGCTTTCTCCCTCTGGCTCCCCTTCCCAGATTAGAGCGGTTTTGTCTCTCCTGGGGGTGTCAAGATGTTTGTCCAGGCAGTCTTTTGATGCATTAATCTTTCCATTGATAAAAAATTTTATATCAGCTTTGTTAAAATCCCATTCCCAGAATTTGTCCCAGCGCCTATCCCAAAGCATGGCATCTGTTATCTTTTCCCAAAACGCCTCTGGATTTTCCACCGATTCCCTATGCATCTTCTTGTATTCATCCATACTTTTTATTGCCGCTTTCTGTTTGAACTCATCCGACGGTTCAAATACACGATCTTCAATCATCATTGACGTAATGGTTTTTTCCTCTGTCATAGTTAACTACCTCCTTTAGTAACGTTAAAACCAGAAACACATACCGCATTATTGGTCTGGTTGAGGGTATTTAGAACCCAATACCACAATCATGCTTTTCTGTCCATTAATGAACTCAAGAATTGTGCCAGAAGGGAAACGTATTTGATGAAAAGAAACAACCAGTTGAAAAAACAGGTTAAATTGGTCGCCAACGATCACAAGAGAAAAGGATTAGATGGGGAAACAAGCTTTTTTGTAAACATTCAGGTTACACCACGTCAACTGGTGATTACCTCCCAAAAAAACCTGCCTCAAAGTAATACATAGACTCAGCCCTCCAATTAAGTAAACAGACATTTTGGCTGGGATTTAGTGCCGAAAAGAACACATACTAGATGACTTGCTTTCATGAATAAGGAGGGTTCTGCTGTTAAATAGCCAATGAAAGCTTCTTTTTCCTGTTACTGTCACCCTAAAGATTACACCCGATGCTTTCATTCTGGGGCTTGAGAGAAATAAAAAGACAAAAAATCCATATATCTAAGAGAGTTATCAGTTATGCTCCTCTACTGGTAATATTTGGCATATATCTTGAACTGATAAAAGTTTCAAGCCCCCTTTTTGGTGGCAAAGAAACGGCATATTGGTTAATAAAAGATTGCACCTAGGGGTAAAAAAATGGAAGAAGCTAAAATATTACTGGTAGACGATGAGGTTGTTTTTACCAACAACATATCGAAACTTTTAGCCAACAGGGGCTATCGCGTCACCGCCGTATATGACGGGGAGAGTGCTATTCGTGCTCTTGAGAAAGAGCGATTCGACGTCGTGGTGCTGGATTTGAGAATGCCGGGCATAGATGGAATTACAACGTTAGCAGCGATCAAAAAACTGGGGCTTTTTACAGAGATACTTCTTTTAACAGGTCATGGATCGATGAATACGGCTGTGGAAGCGATGAAACTGGGGGCTTACGACTATCTGAGTAAACCGTGTGATATTGATGAACTGGTGGCCAAGATAGAAGGGGCATGGAAAAAGACAAGAAAAAACGAGAAGGGCATAATAGACTACACTTTATGACGCCACGCTACAGGTAACGATGAAGGAAAAGAAAGTAAAAGACATTCTTCTTCCCTTTAAGGAAGGCATACCGCTTTGTCCCTCGGTGACTCTAAACGATAAGATTGTACAGGCCATTGAGTTGATGGTTAATAACAACCTCAAGTGTATTGCTGTAATAGAGAATCAACGGCCAGTGGGAATGGTTTGCCTTAAAGATGCTTTGCAGGAGATGGGTCTACAGGTTACAGACAAGTAAATTCTATTCACATTTGAGATTAATATCCTTGGCATCTATCCCTTCTTCCTTCATCAGTCGGTGAATATACTGCCTTTGAATACCTGCCATAGCAGCAGCCTTACTTATATTTCCCCTGCTTTTTCGCAGGACGGACAACACATAGTGCCGATGAAACTCATGAGTCATCTTATCCTTGGCTTCTTTAAAGGATAATCGATAGATGTCCTCGTCAAGGCAGGGATAAGGAGTTTTATGCTCATTATCCGGAAATAAATCTCTCACCTCCAGAGCATTGGTCTGGCAAAAGATAACGCCGCGTTCGATGATGTTTTCCAGCTCTCTCACATTGCCTGGCAATTCCAGTGAAAGAAGGGACTGCATGGCTGCAGGTGAAATGTCTATGATCTCTTTCTGGTTAGCCCGTGTGTATTTTTTTAAAAAATGATACCCTAAAAGGGAGATGTCATCTTTTCTCTCCTTAAGTGGAGGCAATTCAAGATGGATGACATTCAACCGGTAGTAAAGATCTTCCCGGAAACGTTTTTCTTCCATCTCCTCCTTCAGATTGTGGTTTGTGGCAGCTATAAAGCGTATGTCAGCCTTTTTGGTGACTACACTTCCGACCGGCTTAAACTCACCTTCCTGTACCAGCCGAAGGAGTTTGGTTTGCATGAGAGGGTTGAGATCGCCGATTTCGTCCAGAAAGAGGGTCCCCTGGTGAGCCTCTTCAACCAGCCCCCTTTTGTCTTTCCATGCCCCGGTAAAGGCGCCTTTTACATGGCCAAAAAGCTCGCTTTCTATAACCTGTTCAGGGATAGCAGTGCAGTTGATGGTAATCATTTTATTGGAACTTCGAAGACTGTTTTGATGGATCGCCCTGGCGAGCAATTCCTTGCCGGTTCCGCTGGCCCCGGTGATTAACACTGTAGCCGTGGTAGGGGCTACCTGCCTTATTTGTTCAAATATCTCCTTCATAACTGGACTTGCCCCGACCATGCACGAAAAACTATCTCTCTCCTCCAACGCCTGACGAAGAGCCAGGTTTTCCCTTACCATTTCCCGCCATTTCATAACCTTGTTTATCGTTAATAGAATCCGCTCTTTTCGAAATGGCTTGGTTATGTAGTCATAGGCGCCTTTTTGGACTGCCTCCACTGCGGTTTCAATAGTTCCATAGGCAGTCATGATGACTACTAAAACATTTGGGTTTATTTTTTTGACTTCTTCAAGGAGTTTGATGCCATCCATCCTGGGCATCTTTAAATCGACTATTACCAGATCAAAAGGCTGTTTCTTAAACAATTCCAGTGCCATCACCGAATCAGACTCTGTAACCAATTGAAGGTCTGTCTTCTCTGAAATAATCCTCCTCAAAAGAACCAGCATGTCTTTCTCATCATCAACTATCAGTATCCTTCCTGACATTATCCCTCCTGAGTCGTGATGGGCAGCTTTATGGTAAAGGTAGTCCCTCTCGGCCTGCCGGATGAATCAGCAGTATGGCTGATACAGTCTATGTTCCCCCCATATTTGGTTATAATACCGTAGCTTACGAATAAACCCAGACCGGTCCCTTCCCCTTCCGGCTTGGTGGTAAAGAAGGGGTCGAAGATGCGGTCTATATCTCCTTCTTTAATCCCCACACCGTTATCCTGAAAATGAACTATGGCCTTTCGGCTACCCCTTTCCATAAACGTATGGATAGTTAACGTTCCACCTCCATTCATGGCCGCTGCGGCATTGTTGATCAGGTTCAAAAACACCTGCTGTAATTGTCGGGAATCACCTTTAACCTGGGGGATGTCTTTATCTAAATCCAGAACCAGTTCAATATGGCTCATATCAAGGGTGTGCTTCACAACCTTGATTATATCCTCAATACTATGGTTCAAATCAGAGTGCTCAGCGTCGTCCCCTTCTCCCTGACGGGCAAAGCTTAAGAGATTTTCTACAACCTGTTTGCAATGGAGCCCCTGTCTTTCTATGGTTTTCAGGTCTTCATATTCCTGACTGTCCTCAGCCGTTTTTTCCAGCAAAAGATCGGAGAAGCCCAGTATAATCCCCAGAGGGTTGTTGATTTCATGGGCAACGCCAGCCGCTAATGTCCCCATAGATGCCAATTTTTCGGTATTGATGAGCTGCCTTTCCAATTGTTTGTTTTCCGTAATATCCCTGGCAATACATAGGACAGAAGATACCTTGCCCTCTTCATTCTTTAAGGGCATGAAATTGGCGCTGATCCATGTTTGGTGTTCTCCCAATGTTAACATGAAATCATCACGAACGCTCTTCTCGAATCTATAGACCAACCTTATCAATTTCAGTTGCCTTTCAACAATTTCCTCAGAAAATAGGGCAGAAAGCCTCTTGCCCAGGAAATCTTCAGGGCAGCCCCCGAAGAAATTGGCAGTAAAACTGTTCATGGATTGAAAACGGCCTTCGAAATCTACCGTAAAGATAAAGTCCTCGGCGCTTTCTACCAGAGAGCGATATTTTTCTTCTGACCTTTTGAGTTCCCACGTTTGATTGGCAACCTCTTGCTCCAGGGTGCGAGACCAGCGTATTTCAAAAAACAGGATCGTGACAGCGCCCAGTA
>WOUX01000070.1 GCA_009773075.1 bacterium
GAGAAGGTCTGTGTTACAGAAATAGAAAATGGTTTTAACCTGGGGATAAACAAGATCAAAGCTGCTTATATTCCCTACCAATTGGCTTTCCCTTTGAAATATGTTTTAGCCCCTGAGATCATTGGAACCGATGAGGCAAAGAAGTGTTTAGAATCCTGTAAGTATAACGCTATCGATTTAGATATGCAGCCCGAGACTATCAATGTCAAGGTTAGTTCTATAGTTGTTACTACCGGTTGGAAACCGTATGACGCTGTGAAGATAGACAATCTGGGCTTTGGGAAGTACGAAAATGTAATAACCAATGTTATGATGGAAAGATTGGCGGCTCCCAATGGACCTACAAATGGAAAGATATTACGGCCATCTGATGGGAAAGAGGTCAAGAATGTCATATTTGCCCAGTGTGCCGGATCAAGGGATGAAAATCATCTGCCTTATTGTTCAGCCGTATGCTGTTTGGCATCTCTGAAACAGGCAACGTATGTACGGGAGCAGGATCAGGAATCTAAGGTCACAATTTTTTATATAGATGTAAGGGCAATTGGCAGATATGAAGATTTCTATACAAAGGTTCAGAGTGATGAGAATGTGTCCCTTATTAAGGGAAAAGTAGCAAAGGTTGAAGAAGACCCTGTTACCAAAGACCCGATAGTGGAAGTTGAAGATACCATGTCGGGTGAGAAGATCAAGGCAAAAGCCGACCTGCTTGTATTAGCCACAGGGATAGTCCCTAATATGTCGGACAATAAAATCCCAGTGAATATAACTTGTGACGAATTTGGATTTGCAGTCTCCGATCCATCTAAGACGGGTATATACGCAGCCGGTTGTGCCAAGAGACCCGTAGGGGTTGCTGGGGCGGTTCAAGATGCAACAGGGGCAGCCCTGAAGGCCATTCAAAGTACTTTAAGGAGGTAACCAATGGATAAGAAGATCGGGGTTTACATATGCAGTGGTTGTGAGATTGGGGAATCTCTTGACATAGATGCTCTAGCCGGTGTGGCAACTTCTAAATACAAAGTTCCAGTATGCAAGAACCACCCTATGTTATGTGGCGATGAAGGTTCTTCCCTTATAAGAGCCGATGTAGAAAAGGAGGGGGTTAATACTGTTGTAATTGCCGCCTGTTCTCCAAGAGAAAAGACCGATGTTTTCTCATACGATCCTACGGCCATTAGTATGGAGAGAATAAACCTGAGAGAACATGTTGTATGGAGTCATCCCGCAAATGATGAAGACACTCAGATGCTGGCGGAAGACTATCTGAGAATGGGGATCGCTAAGGCACAAAAGATGGCCCCTCTTGAACCCTTCAGTGAAGAGATAAACAAGACGGTTCTGGTAGTGGGTGGTGGAATAACAGGGATAACATCGGCACTTGAGGCAGCCAGGGCTGGAAAAGATGTAGTTCTTGTTGAAAAGGGACCTGAGCTTGGCGGATGGATGGCTAAGATATGGAAACAGTATCCTAATACCCCACCATACCTTGAACTTCAGGAGACAGGGATTGATTCAAAGATCAAAGAGGTAAAATCCAATACGAAGATTAAGATATATACCGGCGCAAAGATAGAGAAGACAGAAGGTGCCCCTGGTTTATTCGATGTTACTATAAGTCAAGAGGGAAAGTCTGAAACGTTAAGGGTAGGATCGATAGTTGAGGCTACCGGTTGGCAGCCTTACGATGCTAACAAACTCGGACACCTTGGCTTTGGTAAGAGCCCCAATGTGGTAACAAATATCATGATAGAAGAGATGGCATCAAAAGGGAAATTTGCCCGTCCATCTGATGGTAAAGAGGCTAAGAGTGTAGCATTTATCCAGTGTGCAGGGTCGAGAGACAGCAATCACCTGCCGTATTGCTCCTCGTATTGTTGTCTTACTTCGCTAAAACAGGCAGCATATATAAGAGAGCAGGACAGCGATACGAAGGTTTATATACTCTACAAGGACATAAGAACCCCTGCTCAATATGAGCTTTTTTATAAGAAGGTACAGGAAGATGCCGGCGTTTTTCTGACAAAGGGTGAAGTAGTAGGGGTTTCGGAAGACTCTGACAAGAGTCTTATAGTAGATGTGGATAACACCTTACTTGGAGACAGGATACAGATAAAGGCAGATATGGTTGTCCTGGCAACTGGTATGGTTCCATCCGCGGGGATACAGGTGAAAGACTTGGCATTAGAAGAACCTGAGGGAGCTTCCGATGATAAGAAGAAAGAAGAGGAAGAGGTCCCGAAAGATTTCATAATACCATCGGATATTTTAAATCTGAAATACAGACAGGGGCCGGAACTGCCAAGTTTGAAATACGGGTTTCCTGACTCCCATTATATATGTTTCCCATACGAAACCCGGAGGACCGGTATCTATGCTGCCGGATGTGTAAGACAGCCTATGGATGGTTCAACCTGTGCTAATGATGCAGCAGGGGCTGCGTTGAAGGCTATCCAGTGTGTTGAACTTACTGCCCAAGGCAAAGCAGTACATCCAAGGTCAGGTGATATGAGCTATCCCGAATTGTATCTGTCCAGATGTACCCAGTGCAAGAGGTGTACTGAAGAATGTCCTTTCGGTATGTATAATGAAGACGAAAAGGGTAACCCCTTACCAAATCCAACCAGGTGTCGAAGGTGCGGTATCTGTATGGGGTCATGCCCGGAGAGGATAATATCCTTTAAGGACTATTCAGTAGATATCATCGGGTCAATGGTTAAGGCCATAGATGTCCCGGAAGAGGATGAGGAGAAACCAAGAGTCGTGGCCTTTCTCTGTGAAAACGATGCCTATCCTTCCCTCGATATTGTAGGTCGAAAACGCCTCTCCTGCAACCCTTACGTGAGAGTTATCCCCTTAAGGTGTTTGGGCAATGTTAATCTTGTATGGATTGCCGATGCCCTGTCCAAAGGTATAGATGGGATTCTCCTGATAGGGTGCAAATACGGTGATGACTATCAGTGCCACTACGTAAAGGGTAGTGAACTGGCAAGCTATAGGATGGGAAAGATTAAAGAGACTCTGGACAGGCTTCGCCTCGAATCTGACAGGATACGGATACTGGAACTATCCATTGATGAGTACGAAAAACTTCCTGGGATCTTCAATGATTTTATGAAGAAGATAGAAGAGGTTGGTCCAAACCCATATAAGGGTTTCTAGCAGACATTAGACCATAGACATCATACTTTAGACTAAAGGGGAAGAAGGTTAATTATAGAAAAGTCTGGTGTCTGGATTAGGGCAATTAAGAACTTGAGGTGAAAAAATGGTGGATAGACAGCTCATAGAACCAGACATGAATTTTGTCAAAAAGGTAGCAGGCTTTGGGGGGGACACACTTAAGAAGTGTTTTCAATGTGCAACATGCTCTGTTGTGTGCAATCTGTCGCCTGATAGGAACCCTTTCCCCAGAAAAGAGATGATATGGGCTTCCTGGGGGTTGAAGGACAGGCTACTGACGGATCCCGATGTATGGCTCTGCCATCAGTGCAATGACTGTTCTACTTATTGTCCAAGAGGAGCAAAGCCTGGAGATGCTTTGGCGGCAATTAGAAACTATAGTTTTATGCACTATGCTTTTCCAGGATTTTTAGGCAAGGCTTTGAGTCAGGGAAGGTATTTGCCCCTTCTATTGGCATTTCCCATTGTTTTGTTTCTCTTTTTGCTGGGGATTACCGGTCATCTGAATATACCCGAGGGAGAGATTGTTTTTAAAAAGTTTGTCCCTCATACAATAGTTGACCCTGTTTTCATCCTCGTCTCTATATTGGTTTTTATGTCTATTGTGGTAGGGGTCAAAAGATTCTGGAAAGGTATGAAGAATGGTGTCCACCCCAGTGAATCTCGAAATCTATCCTTATTGGATTTTATAAAGTCTCATGTGATCCCGGTCCTTATTGATGTCTTTAAACATTCAAAATTCAAGGATTGTGAAGAAAACAGGCCCAGATATCTTGCCCACCTCATGATCTTTTACGGGTTCGCAGCCCTGGCAATAGTAACGGGAATCGTATTTTTTGGCATATACTTACTTGGACTCCATGAGATGCTGCCTCTAAGCCAGTTAAATCCCATAAAACTCCTGGCAAACCTGGGTGCTGTTGCTCTCTTTATAGGTTGTACAATCGTAATATCCAATAGACTGAAAGCAGAAGAAGATAAGAGCAGGAGTACATACCTTGACTGGGTATTTATCATAATGGTATATCTGGTAGCCATCTCGGGGATACTTACGGAAGTTACAAGACTGTTTGATGTTGCTGTCTTAGCCTATCCTTTTTATTTTGTTCATCTTGTCTTAGTGTTTTATCTTATAGCCTACCTGCCATTCTCAAAATTTGCCCATTTTATTTACCGAACTGTGGCGTTGGTTTATACCAGTTATTCGGGGAGAGAGAAGTAATTGTTACGAATGTATCCACTGCCGTATGCGAGGCACGACTTTTGATAGCCAGTCGTTTGAGCCCCTCAGTCTTATGAACTGTTTGAAAAGACTGTCTGTCAATTGAAGAACCCTGTTATAGAGGTATACCTTTTCAATCACAGCCCCTTCCATATCCTTTCGGGACTCTACGTGTCCTGATTGGGGCACCTTGAGACCTGATATGCTCAAGCCCTCTCCTTTGACCGTAAAATTAGATTCAAAGTCATTGCCTTTATAGACAAGATTGATCTCTGTAACAACAGCCCCCTTCCTCAGGGCCATGATACCTTCTTCCAAGCCTGCATCATCCCCTTGTATAGTGATGCTTTCCAACACTTCTTTCCGTAAATTTTCAAGGACAATACGATTACCAATCTCAAGGGACATGGGCTCCTGTACTATTTCATTTATTGTATTCTGTTCGTTTTCGATGAGAAACCATAACCACGTCAGGAACTCATAACCCAAAAATTTGTAACGGTTGTAGGCTACAGAAATATCAAGCATTGTTTACCCCGTGAAGTTTGTAGGAGAAAGTCTTGCCAGATTATCACGTTCTCCATCGGAAAGACCCATTGTAAGATCGGCTATTGTAAATGGGAATAGCCTGATAAGGGAGAGTTGGAAAGACTGTGAAAACAGTGTTTCCAGTTCTTCATTGGCGGATTTTAGATTTGAAAAAAAACACAAAGAAGACGAATCATGGTCCCATACCAAATCATAAATATAGGGTGTAGATGGAATACGCAGCATAAGGGTATCTGTGACATGGTCCTTAATCATCTTCTTTTCATCCCGTGTTAAAAATTGTCTTCCACTTTCAGCAAGCCGTTTAGCTGCTTCTATGGCATAATGTTTTCTGATTGTCTTTTGGGATATTGCCTTTTTGTCTATCCTCAGGGAAAAGACCATGTGGGTGCCGATTACAAAGGAAGAACCCCTGAAATCAGGCATAAAAGGATTCTCAAAAGATGTCCATCCTACTCTCTTTTCTGAAATGTCTTCATCAACATCTTTGATCACATTTTCTTTGAGACCCTTAGCGATTGTGTCAAGAATAGGCTCTTCAAGCTTCCCTTCGACCCTGTAACGGGTTACAGACACAGTAGACGACAACAGACCCATATATTCTTTCCACCTTTCAATGATTTAAGATATCAATACTTCTATCACGCTCTTTTTCTCTTTGCAATATATAACTTATTTCTTCATCATCTTTTCGAGCAGTACAGTCCCTGGTGGTAGGCATTATAATATCAGGGATAGACTAAAGGTCAGACAAATACCCTTTAAGGAATAAAATTGTTTGGCTTGACGGATTCCCCCTTTCTTGTTATGTATATCTTACTACATAAATTCCCCCCTGTAAGAACAGGTGTCAACAATTGGCTTTTGAAACAAGAGGTTAAATGATCCCCTTAAAGGATGAAAATCCCTCCAGCACTATCCCCTTTATCAATACCGCTCTTATCTTAGC
>WOUX01000071.1:0-10514 GCA_009773075.1 bacterium
ATGAAATTCAAACAGATTCTTGATGCCTTTCAGAACGTTATAGACCCAAGTATCAAACAGATGGTCTGTGCACCATGTTCCAACTGCAAGGGTGCTATCAGGGAGATATTAAATCATTATGATGCATGGGAAAAATGTGGCATAGCATACACGGGTCTGGTTGAATTTATAGTCAATGCCATGGTTGATATAAAAGAACCTTACATCGAATGGCCTGAGATGTAGCCGGGACCGTTACCCTCCGGATCGTTTCTCTTCAACGAAAGGGATGAGGAGGCTGCCGTCTTGTATAGGGTCCTTATTTATCAAACCTTTTAAACCCCGAATCCTCCTCCTGAGTCCCGAAGAGAATCTGGTAACCAGGTGGAAAACCCGGGGTAGGATCGACCTGCGCCCCATAGTAAGAAATAGGATACCTAACCCCCCTTTTGTAAAGTTCTTCAAGACCAGCAATTGCCTTTTCCATCCAGGAAGCAGGTAATGCCATTACCAATTCATCATCCTGGACATGTGCATATCTTCTCTCCCCATAGCAGGGAATGGCAAGAGACGGTTTGTTATTTAAGTAGCACCTGGCAATGGAATCGGCACATGCCGATTCCCCAACACAAAAGAACTGGAATTGTTCATAATCTTCAAACTGAAGGGCATTGATCAGGATGATCATCTGGGCAGGGTTCCCGTATATCAACACAATATCAGGATCGAACGGGTTATAGACCAAGGGTCCCATAAGCACTGCGTTGTATTTGCCTGTCAGGACACAAGGAATTTGTTCTTCGCATCTCCTGGCGTCTTCCTTGGTCTTACACCATACGATAGACCGTAAACTGCCATCCTTAATGTAATCAGGCCCTTCCGCCAATCCTATTATTCTACCACAACCGGGACCAAGAAAATCCTCGGCAGTGGCACCTATCGTCCAGTCGTAGGTACGTACTATCGTTATGAGTTGACATAGGGTGAACCTCTTTGTCGGACGGCGTATCCATTTGTTACCCTCTATCTCTTTGGTGTCTTCCAAAAGTTTGAAGGCTACTGGAAAGGTTTTCAACCGTAAAAGAAGCTCCATTCTTCTTATTATTGGTTCCCAGTTTTCCATACTGTCTTCTCCTTGCTCGAATTGCAAAGGTTCAATTTACTCAAGCCTTTCTAAAATAGCCGGCCTTGAATCTTCCTGTCTTTAACTCCTTTATGAGGTCTTCCTGTCTTTCTATTCTGTTTTCAAAGACGGTGACACACTTACCGATATCCTTGATCGAGTGGGCGTCGCTTCCACCAACACCTTTCAGGTTCAATCTCTCGCATACCTGGGATGAAAAATCATTCTCTTTTGGCGTCTGCCTCCCGCTTTTTACCTCGATGCCATCAACAAATTTAAAGAGGAGATTTTTACTGGCATTATCCACGTCCATCTGTAATTTAGAAAACCCAAACAACAAAAAACCCCTGAAAGGATGGGTTGCTATCATAAACCCATTAACCTCATTCACCATTTGACGTAAGTCTTCAATAGGAGTGATTCCTTGAAAATCCTTCTGAAGCCCAAAAACCAGTACATGTCCTTCCGTGGTATCTACCTCGATTCCAGTGAATATCAAAATCCCGGATTTCTCCTCAACCTCCAGAATCTCATGAGGATCCCAGGGTTTATTGTGTTCTGTAAAGCATATCCCGTCCAATCCAATCTTTTTAGCCTCTAGGGCGGCCTCTTCCGGATCCATCTCACTGCAAGGAGAAAGCCATTTAGTATGGACATGAAGGTCTATTACCATTTTGCTCACCAAGAAACCCCCAGTCTTTTGACCAATTCGCTCTCCCTGGAATATGTCATACATCTGTCTCTGATTTTAGGCTCATCGCTTACCAAACCCTTAATAAAATCGTCTTTACTCATCCCATTAGATCTAGCGATTTTCCATTGGGTCTGTATAACGGCGGGAAAAACAGCATTGCAGCATTCTATAAAGAGATCTGCAAGGTGTCGGCATCCGCCTCTCCCCACGAGTTTCTTTATCTTCGTTTCAAAATCAGCGCCTCCAATCTGAAGCCCTATTGCATCATCCAGGATGCTGGGAGCCTTAGGACATTCTGGGGTAGTGTACCTCTTCATAAGCCCCTTTGCGCTCACTATAGTAAACTCCGGAGTCTTTACCCCCAGATCCAGCTCTATGGTATAGACATTGTCATCGAGGAATCCATGTATCAAAAAGATACCATCTTCCCTTTTCTCCACACCTATCGTCTTTGACCTTGTAAATTCAAACATTATTACACCCCCAATCTTCTTCTCAGTTCATTGCCTTCAACAAAGGCTATACAGCTTCCAACCCTTGGATTATTTTCGAGCATATCCTTCAGCACCTGTCCAAAGGCTTCGTCGGTCTCTGCTGCGAGTTGTTTGTCCAGCTCATCCACGGTAAATCCCATTATCACCGCATTACAGCCTTCCATGATCATATCGGCAAAGACGTTGCATCCATTGGATCCACCTATTGTTTCCTTAACCAACCTGGTGATCCCTGAACCTACACGCATACCCATTGCCCGTTGCAAGATTTCAGCATTATTCTCACACTCCTCGGTAAATGATCGAATTATCCTGCCCTGTATTGATACAATCTTCAAATCCGGTATTTTGACTTCCATTTCTAGCTCAGCAGATAAAAACGTATCATCCACTCTCACCCTTGCCATCGTGTTCCCATTATCCAGGTTTTCCGCACCTGCATGAATGTTTTTTGTATAGCTAAGTATCCTGTTGTCTACAAAGCTTTGAACCATAATTTCACCTCCTGTTAAAAAGGGTGCATCAAAATATTTCGTTTCTTCTCCCAAAAGATACAGCTGAATTAATGGGGAAATAGGGATTGCAAAATATACATTTCTTTTGAAAGAATAGGGAGTTATCTAAACAACCTATTCACAAGAAAGGAGTAATCGTATGTCAGCAACAATCCCCAAAGGTATTTTAGGTTATATATGGTGTAAACTCAAGCAAATTTCTTATTCTAAAGAATCTATAGAGGTTAATGTTGAACTTGAAAGAGATTGCAAACCTAATCGCCTCTGTTCTGTTTGTAATCGAAAGGCATCACCAGAGCGGAAGAAGAGAGGGCGGTTAAATCTCCAAGTTTCAGGTATTTAGTTCTTGCAGTTAACGGCAAAGTATGTTAACTGAATATATAATTTCCTAAAATGAGCAAGAATCAGAAAACCTATAGAACTAATTAAAGTCCACCCCTGAAAATGAAAAATTTCCTTTAGGGTAAATCCGCTTACAACGGATCAAAAAATCTGTTCTAGGTAGTGAAAAAGGGAGTTTTTCAGGAAGAAGTAATTAATAGGTTGAAGACCAGTAATAGATGAGTAAAGAAGGTAAAGATTTTCGAATAGTATTTGTCAATTTGAAGACTCGCATACCCTGTCAATTTGCCGGATCAAGCTTTACTCTGGAACACATAGGCATTGGCTATTTAACATCAGTACTGCGTAAGCATGGATATGATCTATTAATCATTGATGCAGCAATGAGATATCTGTCTAACCAGGAAGCCGTTAGGGAAGTTCTGGGTTTTTCTCCATCCATAGTGGGATTTTCTCCTACTGTTGCAACCATGGAAGATGCTATTCACATAAGCAACCGTTTAAAAGAAGCTGATAGCAAGATCCATATATGCTTGGGGGGACACCATGCTACGTTCCTGGCAGAGCAGCTTTTGATTAAGGAATCGAGTTTCGATTCAGTAGTAAGGGGTGAGGGCGAACTTACCATCCTGGACCTGGCTGATAGATTGCGGTTGGGGTTATCACTACAGGGTACCCCAGGTGTGTATTTCAAAGGCAAGAACGGCACTATTTGTAAGAACCCACCTCGTAAAAAGATTACAGATTTGGATTCAATCCCCTTTCCTGCCCGTGACGCACTTAATTGGCAACTCCAAAAAGGGGAATCTCCTACTGCAAGAGTTATAAGCAGTAGAGGATGTGTGGCAGAGTGCAGTTTCTGCAGTATTCCACCATTTGAAAGACTGCAGGAAGGACATCTCTGGCGGGCACGATCAGCAGAGAATGTACTGGAGGAGTTGACATATCTTCAAGGGGAACTTGACGTTAAGACAGTTCTCTTTGCTGAGGATAATTTTATTGGACCTGGTGAAGCTGGGAGAAAACGGATAAAACAAATAGCAGACGGTATGATCTCCAGGGGTCTGGGGCTTAAGTTTAGAATCCTGTGTACAGCAGAATCTCTAATCGGGTGTGAATCATTACTCCCCCTTTTGAAAGAAGCCGGTCTAGAACGGATTATTGTCGGGATAGAAAGCGCTTCACCGGAAACATTGAAGTTCTTTAACAAAAATGCTGTTCTAGAGCAGCATTATCGCATAGCCAGAATCCTTGCGGAACACAATATTGTTCTACATCTCGGATTTATTATGTTTCATCCATACGCTACCCTTGATGACCTGCGCATAAATGCCGAATTCCTGAAGAGGATAAACCATGCATGTTTTTTTCAGCACTTCTCAAACCGAATGGAGCTTTATCCTGGTGTAGGAATATTTAAGAAGCTGGAAGAAGAAGGCATGATAATCTCCAGGAACGAATATAAACGGGGGTTTTTGTACAGGTATGCAGAGCCTGACATAGAAAACCTTGCAAGGAGTTTATCACCAATTCGAAGAAGAATGGCGGATCTGGATAGGCTTCTTCTAGATATAGATATATGGATTAGCCACTATAACCGGAAGAATCTTGACAGTAATCTTGCAAGAGAATATACAGAGTTGAAAAAAGAATTTTCTTCAAGAAATCTGGATTTTTTCTTAAAGTCTGTTGAGCTTGTGGAGTCTGGATGGAATTCAGAGACTTTTGAAGAATTGAAGAGTGAATACTTGAATGATATAGAGGAATTGGGTAAGGCACTGAGATTGTTTAATAGCAATGTGCAAATAAGTTGACTTTTTACAGGTTGTCATTGAGGGCAGAACAAAGCAATTTGAAGGGATTGCCACATCGCTGTTGGTCCACGCAATGATAACTTTCTTTCACCATTTACTATAATTCAGGAGGGAAATATGCTCTTTAAAACCAAGAAAAATAAAAAATTGGTGTTAATCATATCCATGGTTTTGATATTGGGGTTTGTGATGAGCCTTGGATGGATGCGCAGGGTATCGGCTGTAAATAAGGAGACTTATGAAAAACTCAAGATGTTTACAGATGTTTTGTCTATTGTTCAAAAAAATTATGTAGAAGAGGTCGACACTGAAAAACTACTTCATGGTGCTATAAATGGAATGTTAGAAGCCCTAGACCCCCATTCTTCTTTTATGCCTCCTGACGTATTTAAAGAAATGAAACTGGAAACAAGAGGGGTATTCGGAGGGTTAGGAATCGAGATTACCAAGCAAGAAGGCACTCTTATGGTCATATCTCCCATAGAGGATACCCCCGCTTATCGGGCTGGGATAAAGGCCGGGGATTATATTGTCAAAATTAATGGAAAACCCACCAAGGATATGGGTTTAATGGATGCTGTGAAGTTGATGCGTGGGCCTGCGGGAACCCAGATAACTATCTCGATATTGCGGAAAGGGCTATCGGGACCGAAGGATTTTACAATAACCCGCGCTGTTATTAAAATCGAGAGCGTAAAATATAAAGTTCTTGAAAAGGGTTATGGATATATCAGGATTAAAAGTTTTCAAGACAAGACATCAGATGAGCTAAAAGATGCCCTCAACAAATTAGAGACAGAGAAAAATAGCATTAAAGGTTTAATATTAGATCTGAGAAACAACCCTGGAGGTCCATTTGACCAGGCGCTTAAGGTTTCTGATGAATTCCTGGATTCTGGCATCATTACTTATACCGAGGAAAGAGCAAAAGGGAGTAGTTGCGGGAGCATTGCAGGACCACGGAAGAGCTCTTATTTTAGGGGTTCAAACCTTTGGAAAGGCAACCGTTCAGTCAATATATTCTTTAGAGGATGGCTCCGGTCTTAGATTAACCATTGGCAGATACTATACACCTAAAGGAAGGTCTATTCAAGCAAAGGGTATCACGCCTGACATAGTTGTTCCAGATAAGATACCTTCAGGGACTGAAGAGGAGAGAAAAATACGATTTCTCAGAGAGAAGGACCTAGATCGGCATTTTGAGAGCACCACAGAAGGGAAAGAAAAAGAAGATGCTTTAAAGGAGGTAAAAGAAGATAAAACATCTGAAGACGCCCAATTAGATAGGGCATTGGAACTATTAAAAAGCTGGTATGTTTTCGGGAAGAATGTCAAGGTGGGGAATTAACTTGACCATTGACAATCCCTATATAAGAGAGAGACCAAAAAAGAAGGGGAGTTCTACTTCCTATGGCTGAAAAAAGAAAAACGAGGAGAAAAAGTAGATCGAAAAAAAGACACAATAAAAAGAAAACTCCTTCTCAAATTGCTTTATTGAGTTTAACTTTCTTATTAGTGGTCTTGGTGATCGCTGTCATTCTGCTGTATACCAAGCATAAAATGGAATACGAGGCATATCCTCCTGCAAAGCCTCCGGAAGTTGTCCCTAAGAAACTCCCAAAAGATGTTCCCATAAGAAAAGACCACAAACCTGAGGACCTTATTTCTAGAGAAATAACCCCTCACGGGGCTTATAAAGTGGCAATAGTCATTGACGATTTAGGCTATAATAATGGTAATGCAGAGGAACTGCTGAAAATTGATGCCCCTTTGACCTTTTCTATCTTTCCCCATGGACCATACTCTAAATCCTTAGCTCAGAAAGCCCACACTATGGGGAGAGATGTAATGCTTCATCTGCCCATGGAACCCTACGAATATCCCCAAAAAAACCCGGGCAATGGTGCCCTTCTTTTGGCAATGGACAGAGAAGGGTTGCTAAAAAAACTGAGGGCAGATATAGGATTGGTCCCCTTTATAAAGGGTGTAAATAACCACATGGGATCCAAATTTACTGAAGATGAAGAAAAGATGAGAGTTGTTCTCAATGAGCTTGAAAAGAGAGACCTGTTCTTCCTTGACAGCAGGACATCGAAAAATACTGTTGGTTATTCCGTAGCTAAGGAGATGGGCATAAAGGTTGCGGAGCGCAATATTTTCCTGGATAATAACCAAGACCTCAAATCAATCAATGCCCAGATTTACAAACTGGCCAAACTCTCCTTGAAAAATGGTTCTGCCATAGGTATCGGCCATCCCTACCCAGCTACGATTAAAGCATTGGAACAGATGATACCAGAGCTGAAGGCAAAAGGGATAGAAGTGGTGCCAGTATCACAACTGGTGAAATAAATACAGTTAACGGTATTTATTTGGCGAGGATAATTAAGGATGCCAGGAAAGTCTAAAGTATCTTATCCCAAACAGATAGAGGCTCTTTTGAAGATCAGCGAGGCAATTACCTCTGATCTTTACCTGGAAGACATACTGCGGTTGATAGTGGTAGTCACAGCAGAGGTTATGAACTCAAAAGTATGTTCTTTATGGCTGATTGATGAAAAAGAGAAGGTGTTGAAGATCAGGGCAACTCAAAGCATGAGCCAGGAATATTTAAAGGAAAGAAGTTTAAAACTGGGTGAAGGAATAGTTGGATATGTTGCCAAAAAGAATAAACCGGCTGTGATCATGGATGTACAGAAGGAACCCAGGTATAAAGAGAAAGAACTTGCCAAAAAAGAGGGATTGGTTTCTATGCTAAGTGTCCCAATGCGTGTAAAGGATAGAGTAATAGGAGTAATAAACTGCTATAAATCCACTCCATATAGATTCTCTGAAACAGATGTAAATGTTTTGACCACTGTGGCCAACCAGTCAGCTATAGCCATTGAGAATACAGAATTAATGGTCAAAACCAGAGTTATTCAAGAGGAATTGGAAACCCGTAAATTGGTGGAACGAGCTAAAGATATACTGATGCGCGATCGAGGGCTTTCAGGCGAAGATGCATTTCACAGAATACAGAAACAGAGTATGAACACCCGTAGGTCCATGAGGGATATAGCAGAGGCAATTATCCTGGCAAAGGAAATTTGATGGCTTTGTAAAAAGTCCATCAAATTCAGGGCAATGTATTTATAAAAAAGGTGTTAAACAATTATTTTACTTGGCGTCATTTCGATTTTTTAAACGATTCCAACTGCATAGTCATATCCCATTCCCCTGCTTCATAGATATGACTGCTCTTTTCCTTTATAATTGATTTAACGAGACCAACTTTGGGAGCATACCAAGAGAAATGCTCTACAGTAATAGTAATAATAATTGTGCCACCAAAGATGTTAAAATTTGTCTTTGTGTCACCAACACCATTGACCTTAACACATCCCTTGAACGTACCGGCAGGAACTGTCACATTCTCATCTATACTTTCAATAGTGTATTTTAGCGTAACAGGAACGTTACTAAGAGACGTCTTGGTCATCCGCTCCCATGTTGTCCCTGCCTTAATAGGATATTTTATAATATAAAACGGAGAGGATTTCTTTTCTTGTCCCACAGATACTGGTTGTTGTTCTGTAAATTCGTATAAACCATCTGCATCTTCAGTGAGAAAAGAAAGGTGACTTTGGCCTCCTATTTCCACTTTTTGCGGCGTTACTTTTTTGCCTTTTAACTTTTGTGAGGCAAGGTTAGTAATAATCGTTTTCTCAGCACCCTTGATGGCATGTGAACCGAAAGTGTTCTGATATTCCCATATCATTCCTTCCTTTAGAGGATAATAGGTCTCTATACTTTTACTACAACTGACTAACATCGCAAACACAAATAATGTTAAAAATAGAATCCCAATAGCGAATTTATTTTTCATTTAGGGTCTCCTCTCTTTATTCCTATCCCGTCCGTATCTGACAATGTAGTATATACCTCTCTACTGGTAAACTTATAGATAAAATTCTGTTGGCAGTTCCTTTAAAAAAGGTAACTGTTCAGCCTTTTTTAACATACCTGAGCTTAGACTGTCAAACACTTTATTTATGATAACTATAATGACCAAGAGCAATTCATGCGAATTTAATTTTGATGGCTTTGTAAAAAGTCCATCAATTTTGGGAGATCGAACAAAAGTACGTTACGGGATTGCAAAGCTTTGATGGTAAAGGACACTGAGTTTTGTGTATATATAAATCTACAATAAAATCTTCTTGATTTTGGGAGTAACTACAGATAATATGAAAAGATAACTACTTAGTTCACACTGAAAAATGAAAAATTTCCTTTGGAGCGAACATGGGCAGGATTTTTGGGGTACCCATCTTGACGAAGCGAAAGATAAGCATTTTCAGGTGTTTGAGCCCAAAGGGCGAGTTTCTGAAAATGCCTGAAGCAAGTCCTAGATGGGTCAAAAATACTGCACCAGAGAGCGGAAAAGGGAATTTTTCAGTACGAACTACTTAATGTTAACCCATAGTTATCTTTTTTGTGGGTCGGGGGGGGGAAGATGAAAAGTGGCTTGGATACAAAACTTCCTTTAATACAGGATGCGGATCTTGACGGAAAGGTTGTTTTGCTAAGGGTTGACCATAATGTGGTAAAAGGAGGATTCATAAGAGACCCATACAGGATAGACAGCACATTGGGTACAATCTATAACATCGTGGAAAGGGGAGGGCGTCCTATCCTTATGACCCATGTGGGGAGGCCACGTAACAAAAAAACAGGAGAGATAAACTGTACCTCAGGCAATTCTGTAGAACCCATTGTAGAATACCTGGAACGCAAGCTGCACATAAAGTTTCATATACCAAAGTTCAATATAGATTTTGCAAAAGGGATCCCAGGTATAGATACATCTATAAATCTGGCGATAAAAGACTTAAGGAATAGAAATATAGGGGGTATATATCTTCCAAATACCAGATGGTTTCAAGGAGAAGAGGGAGATGGAGACGTTCGGCAAAACTTTGCCCTACAACTTGCAGGTTTAGCAGATGTCTATGTTAATGATGCCTTTGGGAGCTGGCAGGCCCATGCCTCAACATACGATATCACCAAACATTTGCCCTCATTTGCTGGATTTTTAATGCAGCAGGAGATAAAAAACCTAAGCTATGTATTAGAACCTACCAGACCCTTTGTCGCTGTTGTTGCCGGCGCCAAATATGATACTAAAATAGAGCCATTAAAAGAAATCTATAAGAAAGTAGACCACCTTATACTAGGCGGTGTCATATACAATACCTTTCTAAGCGCTAAGTATAAGGTGCAGATAGAGGGTATCCCTGAGTCAGAGGTTATAGCGGCTGAGGATTTAGTTGAAACCGACAAGAAGGGTCACAAGATAATAGAACTGCCCTATGTGGTTGAATCAGATACCCTGGAAGGAAGGATTCCAGGGAAACACAGAACGATATCAATTAGGGATTTTAAAAAAGGAAAGAGGGTTGGTTACATATTGGATGTTGATCCTAAATCCTTTGAGGACAAAAGGGTGTCAAGCATTATAGGGGATGCCAGGACTATCTTCGTAAACGCAGTGATGGGATTTACCCCTCA
>WOUX01000071.1:10523-14687 GCA_009773075.1 bacterium
GATAGAACCATTGATCAGAACAGAGAGGCAAGAAAACTGTATGGTGGAGGAGATACGTTACAGGAATTCAAAAACCTTTGCCCTGGGTTGTATTTGGCCGTTCTGGATGATGCCCAGTATTACTTCTTCACAGGGGGAGGAAGCGTACTCAAGGCTATACAGGAAGGAAGTCCATATGGTATGGAACCCATACGTGGACTGATAGAAAATGATGGAAAGCCGCCCAAGTAGGGAATATTCATTGAATAAACACTTGAATCCTAGACCACTTTCTCCCAACTAATTGGGAGAAGAACCAAAATAAATATAAAGGAGGGTCGAGTAAGCAGGTTTCAGGCTAAAGAGTTTGAACCGCTTAGTTGAGAATAGAATATGGGCAGTGTTGTGAAGAAGAGAAGGAAAAAGATACGTAAGCATAAATACAAAAAATTACGGTCCCGTACGCGACATAAAAGGAGAAAATGATTAATACCTTCAGAAAAGTATGTGAATTTTTTTGTAATTTTCCCATAGATTATTAGTAATGGGTGGTACTGACAATTATAGACTTTTTTACCCCGTGCCCATAAAACCCCGTCCTATGGGCGGGGTGCGGGGTTTACTAAGGGGATTAGATGAACAAAACACTATTCCTATGGAGGTATTCTTATGGAATGGAACAAAAAAGAAAAATACATTCAGAGTCTTGAAAATTGGATTGACAGTACCTACGATGAAATAGACTTTGCTGAAAAACTGATAGCTTTTATAGAAGATTCTATGTCTGAGAATGATTTCATCGAAAGGGCACACAAAGAGGCAGAGAGGTATCATAATACCTGTATTAAAGACGAGTTGTATTCGATGATATATAGTATTGTATTGCCAAATAGTTCAAACTGAAAAAAATCTTATGGGGACTAAGGTTGAGTTTAATAAACAGAAACAACCTGAACTATCTTTCCTGTGTAGAACAGTATTTTTTGTCCCTGACCAAAACTGGAACAGCCCTTTCCCCTTTAGATTATCAGATAATTAAATCATGGGAGAAGAGAGGTATCCCCTTAAACATCGCCTGCAATGCGATAAAGAGAGGAATCGAATCTTTCAAAAAAACCCACGGATTTAATAAACCCCTGCCGAAATCGATTAAGTACTGTGAAAATTTAGTAGAAGAAGATTTCGTCAATTACAAGGGGCGTAAAGTAGGAGCCCATTTTAAGCAAGCAGGAAAATTGGAAGATAAAATAATCCTTTTAAAAAAAATAAAGGTATTGATTGATAAAATAGCCAAGGTTACCGATAGAGAAAAAGACGAAAAAGTCAGGAAATTATATACTACGGTTTATAATAGAACTCTAAAATTAAGTTCCAATATAGGTGAAAACTATCTGTTTATATATACAGAAGTAGAAAAGATAGACAAATATTTCATTAACGAATTCCTTGAATTAATGTCACCTGATGACTTAACCGCTCTTATGAAAGAAGCAGAGGAGAAATTATCTTTACACAAAATTAAGATGGATCAAGAGGCATATGAAAGGACTTTTATAAGTCTAAGAAATCTTCTTGTTAGAGAAAGGTATGGATTATTGAAAATTGAGATTGGAGATTAACAGTGGGAAAGCGGGTTTGTGATAATTGTAAGGGCAATAAGTATGTGATTTTTCAGAAGGGGAAGTTTGCCAGGGCAATAATATGCGAAAGGTGTTACAGTGTTTGTGATAAATGTGGCGGAGATGGGGTCATCTTTAAAAAGGGTGAAAATAACTATACATATGCCAATAAATGTGACTGTACTATGTTAGAAAATAGATTAGTGCTTTTTAACGAGGCAATGATCCCTGCTCAATTTGCCCAGGTTACCTTGGAGGACTTTCAAATCAGTCATCATACCCAAGAAGAGGCTCGAACCAATTCTCAGAAGTTTGTCGACTCTTATCCTATACAAGAAAGAGGGCTACTCTTTATGGGGCCGGTAGGGGTAGGTAAGACCCATCTGGCTGTGGGTATTATAAAGAAATTAACCCTGGAAAAGGGTGTTAGCTGTAAGTTTGTTGACTTTTTCCATCTCCTGGCAGACATCAAAGAAGGGTATTCCGGGGGGAAATCTGATAAGGAAATAATAGAGCCATTTGTAAAAGCCCCTGTTCTGATTGTAGATGAATTGGGAAAGGGCAGAAATAACGAATGGGAATCCAACATCCTGGATCAGATAATCTCTAATAGATACAACAATTCAAATGAGTTGGTTACTATAATTACCACTAATTACACTACAAGGAGAGATTCTACCTTGAGTGTAACCAGAGCCAGGGCGACGAAAAATCTTTTAGCTTCAACCAAGGATAAAAATTATGAGAAGGAAGTCTTGCAGGAAACCTTGCAGGAGAGGGTGGGAGAGAGGATCTTTTCAAGGTTGGTAGAAATATGCAGAATCATTGAAATAGAGGGAAAGGACTTTAGGAGTTTGAAATACAGTGAGGATTAATGATGTATGAAGTGTAAGTTTAAGCTTGCGATATTTGATCTAGATGGTACTTTAACCAAAGAAAGAAGCCTGTGGGAGTTTATCCACAAGAGCCTGGGAAAATGGTACGGCTTTGCAGAGGAGTATCAGACTCAATTTTTAAACAACGAGATATCGTACGAGGAATTTTGCAGACTCGACGCCCAAATTTGGAAAGAAATGAGTGTTAAAAAACTTAAAACCATTGTTGAATCTGTACCCTTTTACAAAGGCGTCGGACTTCTCACCTCACATCTTAAGAATCATGGGATTAAACTATCCTTAATATCGTCGGGGCTTTCTATCCTCTCTGATATGGTTAAAGGAAGATACGCCTTTGACTATGCCATAGCGAATGATTTACTCTATAATAATGGTACGTTAAGCGGAGAAGTCTGTATAAATGTTCATTTCGACAAGAAGGCTCTGTGGGCTGAAAGGATAATGGACAAATACAAGATAAGAAGAGAGGAGGTCATTGCTATTGGTGATAGCCTGGGAGATAAGGAATTGTTCGAGATAGCAGGGTTCTCAGTGGCATTTAATCCGTCTTCTAAAGAGTTAGATAGTATTGCTGATGTTGTCGTCAAGAGTAACGACATCTCTGACATAATTGCCAAGCTACCGTTTTAAAATAAGGATCCTCTCCAAATTAGTCGATTGATGATAAGGGTTCGAGGGGTCCAGGATCCAAGGATTCGAGTGAAATAATTAAATAAATGCCATCAAGAGATTGAACAAGATGGCTTGCTGATAAAAGAATGGGGTACATAAAGCATGGAAACAAAACCAAACACCATTAAGGCACTGGAAAAGATGACATACGGGCTTTATATACTTACTGCAAAAATGGGGAAGGAAATAAATGGGATGATTGCCTCATGGGTCTCGCAGGTCTCTTTTAATCCCCCCCTTGTCATGGCAGTTATACGAAGGAACAGATACTCCCACAAGATGGTAAAAGAGAGCGGCGTATTTGCACTGAATGTTCTGGGTAAAGATAATAGCGGATTGGTCAGCAAATTTAAGGCTCCTACCCCGGAAGAGAAATTTAAAGGGATAAGATGGGAAACAAAGACTACCGGCGCTCCCATAATAAGCGAGACTGTTGCCTATATGGACTGTAACTTAGTAAACTCTATTGATACAGGTGATCACACAATTTTTATAGGAGAGATTGTTGACGCAGATACACTTAAGGATGGCATTCCCATGACCAGCCTGGACTACGGTAAAGTCTATATCGGTAAAAGGTAAGAATTCAAACTCTTAAAAAAAGGGACTTATTCAACAGCCTCACAAACTACTTACGATAAACCGCAGAGATTGCCTATGACCCCCACATTGGAAGAATGTTTGGATTTGATGAAAGAACACAATATGTTAGAGAATATTATTCACCATAGCCTTCTGGTTAATGAGGTTGGGCTCTGGCTTTCTGAAGAACTGAATAAGACAGGGGAAAATCTAGACCTGGCTAAGGTACAGGCAGGCGCCTTGCTCCATGACATCACTAAGACCAAAAGCATAACTACAGGGGAAGACCATGCCAGGACAGGAAGCGAGCTTTTAGAAAGACTGGGATTCAAAAGTATAAGCGAAATAGTCAGACAGCATGTAATGACCGATGATACTGCAAATTCACCCACAATTTCAGAGATAGAGATCGTCAA